>JBBSIK010000028.1:0-12446 GCA_038232115.1 Chloroflexia bacterium | reverse complement strand
TGCTTGCAAGGGCACATATCTTGCATTTACCGTGCCTACAGAACATGGGCACTAAGGCGGGTTCGGCCCGCGTACGAGGAGTGAGCATCATGAACAGTGATAACAAGAATACTAACACGGGCGGTAGCGGCGCGCATGCAGAAGAACCGGGGTATCATACGTCGGGGCAGGACACGACCTTGCAAAGCAGCAGTGAGTCTGTGTCGGCACCAAGCGAAACCAGCGAGCAGCGCCTGACCACACCCCCGCCTGCAATCCAGGCGATAGGCGAGAAGCCGGGCGATGCCAATCCGGCTCTTGCGGAGACGATTGGCGCGGAGGAAGGCCGCGTGAGCACGGCGGACCTGCTGCGGGCCCGTGAAACCTCGGAAGAGCAACCCGTTCGGGGCCGTGGCCTCCAAGCATATGAGGACCAGTCCGCTGGCGCTCAACCCGACGAGTTTCAGAATACGGACTCTGGTCGTCCTAACTGGCCTGATGACCGCAGTGAGGAACCGTTGGAATACATGGAGTCGCCGCGCGCCAATATGCCACTAGGTGCTGGTGCGCCGGATGTTTACGACCTCAGTTTCAAGGGCCGCGTAGACGCCGAGATGGACCGTTCCGCGACCCAGGCTTCGGCTAACGAGTCGCACTCCGGGCTGTCGCCTGTAGGAAACGACGCCGAAGAAGACAAGTACGAGCACCGTGAGTTTGAGAGGCCGGAGCCGCCCAGTGACCTGGATATGATCGCGCCCAATATGGTCAATCTCCCGCCGGAGGAGGACAATGGATAGCGCAGGGAGCATGAACGTTGGCGGAATTGGGCATGAAGGGCGGGTAGTTACCGCCGTCTTCCACGATGTGCGTGCAGCTGAGTCTGCCATTCGTGAGTTGCGCGAACTGGACGTACCTGCTGAGACTATCTCCGTCATCTCCCGCGATGAGGACCAGGCCTCCGTGGTGGCGGGTGTGTCTCGTGAGGAGATCGGCGACGAGGACCTGGCATATCGCGCCTCCCCCGAACTGCCCAACTACGAGGACTTGCCCACCACTATAGGCGACCAGATAGGCGAGCCGGTAAGCCCGCAGGCCGCCGAGATGGCAACGGAAGGGGGGGACGCACGTGTGGGTCTGCCGGCTGAGACCGATATGGTACGTCGCAACGAAGCCGGAACCAACGCTGATATTGACATCTACACTGATTTTCCTGACAAGCCGGGTGGCGTCAACCCTGACTCTCCGGTGGCCTCGGAGCAGGAGGGTACGGCACAGGAACAGATGAAGAACCGCACCCCCGTAGTGGGCAATGCGGCAGCCGGGGCCACTCTCGGCGGCCTGGGTGGGCTGCTTGTAGGTCTTGGTCTTATAGCCGTGCCTGGCATAGGGCCGATCCTGGCGGCGGGACCACTGGCGAGCGCGCTCGGCGGCCTGCTGGCAGGTGGCACCGCAGGGGGTTTGATAGGCGGCCTGGCGGGTATAGGTGTGCCGGACGAGTACGCCCGCGACTATGCCGCTCATATTGAGCAGGGAAGCACCCTCGTCAGCGTTCGCACGGATGACGTGACAGGCGATGCCGTAGAGCGCGTGTTGATAGCCAATGGCGGGGAAAACGTACATTAGTTGTGAGTTAGACAGTGAAACGTGAAGTGTGAAACGTGATGCGGTGGAAGCCACCCATCACGTTTTGCTTTTTGGCGTAACATAATGGTACAAGATTTGGAGGATACTCAGTTGGAAGCATCACGTTTCACACTTCACGTTTCAGACTTTGCTACTTTCGCTCGCGTAGCCGATGCGGTGGGCGCTACAAGTAAGCGGGTGGAAAAGCTGGCGGTTCTCGCTGAATACCTGGGGTCATTGGATGATGACGACCTGGCCGTGGCGTGCCGGTTTCTCTCCGGGCAGCCGTTCTCTTCGTCCGATGAGCGCACGCTGAATGTGGGCTTCAGCATGGCCTCTACAGTGCTGGTAGAGCTTTCGGGAACCGATCCGCACCAGTACAATGAACTGGTGGTGCGGTTGGGTGATATGGGTGATGTGGCCGAGCGCATTATGCATGAGCAGCCCGTCACGCCTGGCGAGCCGATCACCTTGCGGTCCGCGTTGGCAGCTTTCGCAGAACTCGCCTCGACTCGGGGCACGGGGGCCAAAGTGGTGTTGTTGCGCAATTTGCTGGCGAAGGCCACACCGGGCGAGGCGAAGTACATTGTCAAGCTGGTAACGGGCGATATGCGCATGGGCCTCAAGGAATCGCTGGTTGAGGAGGCATTGGCTCGTATGACGGGTGTGCGCGTGGAGGAGGTGCAGAGGGTCAACATGTTGGTGGGCGATGTGGGTGAGACCGCGCTCATGGCGAGGCACGGGCGGCTTGGCGAGGCCTCCATGCGCCTGTTTCACCCGCTCAAGTTCATGCTGGCTACCCCCGTTGAGGAGCCTGCCGACATCCTCTACGAGGGCCGGAGCCGCGCGGAAACGCACCTCTACATCGAGGATAAGTATGATGGCGTAAGGGCGCAACTGCATAAACAGGGTGAGCGTGCTGAACTGTATTCGCGTACTCTGGACCCCGTCACCAACCGCTTCCCCGAGATAACTGCGTCTCTCCTCTTGCTGGGGCACGACGTGATATTCGATGGGGAGATCGTGGCGATGCAGGGTGACATTGAGAGTCGCTGCCTACCGTTTGCTTCGCTACAAAAGCGCATGGGCCGCAAGACCGTGTCCGACGAACTGCTGCGCGAGGTGCCTGTAGCGTGCATGGTGTTCGACCTGCTCTACCTGGATGGCGAGGTGCTGATGGACCTCCCTTTGTCGCGCCGCAAGGATCTGCTGGCGGATATAGACCTGCATTTCCCTCTTGTGAAAGCCCCGACCGAGTTGGCGCGCATAGAACTGTTCGAGGAAGAGGCGCTAGTGGAAGCCTCGGAAGAAGCTGGCGAAGTCGAGACTAAAGAGCATCCGCTGGATTCTATGTTCGTGGCGGCGCGCGATAGGGGCAACGAGGGGCTGATGGTGAAGATGCCGGGGTCGCTCTACTCGCCGGGTAAGCGAGGCAAGTCGTGGCTGAAGGTAAAGCGGGCGCTGGCTACGCTGGATGTGGTGGTGACGGGGGTGGAGTGGGGTCACGGCAAGCGCCGCAACATGTTGTCGGACTACACTTTCGCGGTGCTTGGCCCCGAAGGCGACCTGCTGAACGTGGGCAAGGCTTACTCAGGCCTCACTGATGTCGAGATCCTGCATATGACCGAGTGGTTCAAGGCCCACACTCTGCGCGATTTTGGCCGTGCCCGCCTGGTAGAGCCACTCATGGTAATAGAGGTAGCCTTCGACAAAATCCAGCCTAGCCCACGCCACAAAAGCGGTTATGCTCTCCGCTTCCCCCGCATAGTACGCCTACGCCCTGACAAACGCCCACAGGACGCAAGCACGCTCGACGAGGTGAGGGTTATTGCTGAGGCGTGATGCGCGAAAACATGGTTCTGAGACGTGAAACGTGACGAGGTTCACTAAACACGGATGCTGCTATTCACTGGACTCTCTTTAGTAAGCCACATCACGTTTCACGTCTCAGAACCACATTTCACCGAGTCGTCTGGCAGCCGGGGAAGAACGTCAGCGACAGCACCTTGCTTATCTGGCCTCGGCTCATGTTGTTGGCCGGGCGGAAATATTTGCGGTGCGCTCCATCGCAAGGCTCCGGGTCCCCGTTGATGGGGTTGACGCCGCCGCAGTCATAGCCGCTGACGGTGCCCTGGAGCGCGAGTAGCTCTATGTACGCGAAGAAGCTATTGCTGCCCGGCAGCACGTCAGCGAAAATATGGGGGACATCCGCAGTGGGTACAGCGGCAGGTATACTCGGTGCCCTTCGATTACCAGGTGTGAAGCCCTGCGCGAGTACCACTATCTTGGCGACTTGCTGGCGAGTGGAGAGATCGTTGGGGCGGTAATAGGGGCGGTTCTGCGAGTCGCATGGCTCTGAAGGGATCGAGTCGCAACTGTAGCCTGAGATCACACCGTGCAAGCTGATGCGCTCGACATATACATAAAAGGGCGAACCCGGCTCAACGTCATGAAAAGTCTGGGTGCCACTGGCGATAGTGTCCAGGTATTTCGCCGACAGCGATAGCATCTTGGCAATCTGCCCGCGTGTCACGTTGTTATTCGGGCGGAAGTAGCCATCTCCGTAGCCCCCTATCACACCTCGGCAGGCCAGGCAGGTCACGTAGCTGTAGAAGGGATTTGTGGGGGGGACATCGGGGAACTCGGGGCACATGGAGGGACTGGTGGGCACGGCGGCGGGCACGTTGGCACGCGCGGTACTGCCGACTCTACTCGCGGCCTCGGCCTGAGCTTCCCAAGTTGTGAACATGCCGAATCCCAGCACGATCAACAGTCCCAGGCTGAGGGCGACAACAACTTTAGCGATTGATTTTGGGCGCCTGTTTTTTGTTACATGGAACATTCAATTGACCCTTTCTTTGACTCAGATATGATTTTGTCGCGCTCTAGCACGCACTCATTTGGTGGCTTTCTAGCTAACGCATCTTCGTTGGTTTTGGATTGCTGCTACATAGGCTTGTCGCTCATCTTGGTGAGTGCCAAGTATCGAGTAGAAAGTGCGGCCTTAGCTTAGGATAGCTAATATCATGCCACATCTCATGCACTTTGTGCTGCTTATGCGCATCAAGGGACCAATGTAATGCTAACTACAAGGGTCTTTCTCCTCCGGCGGATACCAGGGACGCCGGATTCCTGTTGCTTAGCCCCTAGCCCCAGGCCTGTAGCTTATGCCCGGCTTTGTCTGCGGCGGATATTGGGAGTGCGCATATGCAGACCGAGGCCCACCAGCACCATCAGGAGCAGGGTGCCGATAGCCACCTGATAGGCGAACTGGCCGTACTGTGCCGGTTTGAGGAAGAGCAAGGTGGTACCCCACAGGAGGGGGCCTAGCACCGCCGAGAACTTGCCCGTCAGATTGTAGATGCCGAGGAATTCTCCCAGCCGCTCCGGTGGACTAAGCTCTATCATCATGGTGCGCGCTGCGGTCCAGGTGCTGCCCAGGGCGATACCGGCGACTGGGGCGATGATCCACTGGAACGCGAACTTGTCGGTGACGAACATGGCGCTCAGAAATACGCCCACCCATAGAAGCAAACTCAGGATGAGAGCTTGTCTGGAAGTAAGCCAGTCGGTGACCAGGCCGAAGAGAAAGGAACCGAAAACGGCAGCGACAATAGCCGGAGCCAGCACATCGAAGGCGCTCTTGAATCCGATCACCTGTATCGCATAGACACCCATGGCGATGATGACTGTATTGAGAGCATCAGAGTAGAAGAAATTAGCCACCAGGAAGGTGAAGAGGCCCGGTGTCTTGCGCGTCTCCTGCAAGGTGCGCCAGGTCTGAGAGAGACTGCCCTGGAGGGTGGGCTTCGCTTCAGGTGGCAAGGCGGCCAGTTGAGTATTACGCCGCTCGCGCACGAACAGAAAGCATGGCACGGAGCATACGAGGACCAGAACTGCGGTTGGGATGAACGCCTGTTGAGCGGGCGCGGACTTGCCAATGAATAGTTGGACCGCGTACCCTCCAACCAGAGCGCCCACGTAGCCTACCCCCACACCCAACCCCGACACTTTGCCCCAGTTGAGAGTAGTGCTCACCGATGGAAGCAGGGCGTCGTAGAAGATCAGCGCCGTCTGGTATCCGATATTAGCCAGGACAAGGGCCACGATAATCAGCGTGATATCGGAGGTCAAGCCCATAGCTGCCGTCATAAACACCGAAAGCAGTGTAGTGCCGACGAGCCAGGGTATTCGCCTGCCGCCTTGCCGGTCGGACAGTGCGCCCATAGCGGGCATTATAAGGGCCACGATCAGCAAGGCGATAGACATGGGATAGGCGTACACAGCGTCGTCTAGCCCACGGTCTTTTACGACGAACTGAGGGAAGTAGACGCTGATTATGTTCAGGGAGAAGATCGTGTTGGCGAAGTCGTATAAAGCCCAGGAGCCAACAGTCAGTGGGGAAGTAGCCTTTTCAGTAGCAGGACCTTCGAGAATGATGGATTGTGCAGGAGTGGGAACCGACGATGTTGTAGCAGGAGATGTGCTCATATAGGTGCTCTGTGCTCCTCTAATGGCTCCTCTGTAGCCTGTAATAGCATCTAATATAGATTATAGCGCAGAGAACCACAAGCCTATCTGATAGTACCCAGCCTGGATCAGGAGGTTGCTCTCTTAGCATTCTTAATATACACTAAGGTAACTTTCAGATCACAGTCCAGGCGGACTGCCCATGAACTGGGGCCATCTCAGCACGTTCAAAGGGAGGGAAGCTAAATGCCGTTCCAACCCAAGGCTGGCGACACGCTCATAATCGACAATGTCCAGTACCATTTTGCGGAACACCCGGCCGCTGAGGGGATGCCATACGGCCAGGAAGGGCGCGCCGCTATAGTCTATCAACTCACGTCGGAACAGGGAAGCCGTGCCTTGAAGACCTTCAAGCCGAGGTTTCGCAGGCCTTCTCTCGTAGCCCTTTCCGAGCGCATCTCCCGTTTCGCTAATCTGCAGGGGCTGCGCACATGTGCCCGAACTGTTCTCACGGCTCGCAGGTACGCCGATCTGCTGCAGGAGTACCCTGACCTCACCTACGCTGTTTTGATGCGCTGGATTGATGGCCCGACATGGGCTGAGGTCGTGCTGGACAAGCAGCCTCTCACGGTCGAGGAGAGCCTCCTCATAGCGCGCACTCTCACGGAGATACTGGCCGGAATGGAGGAGCAAGGCGTCGCTCACTGCGATCTTTCCGGCCCCAACGTGCTCATACCGGCCCTTGCTAAGGCACATTCCTCCGACCTTGACGCGGTGGAGCTTGTGGACGTAGAGCAGCTATATGGCCCTGGATTAGAAAGGCCCGATCTGCTACTGGCCGGCTCGCAAGGTTATGCGGCATACAGCGGCGAACACGGCGATCTCTGGAGCGCGAAAGCCGACAGGTTCGCCGGGGCAATGCTCCTGGGCGAAATGCTCGGCTGGTGCGATGACGCGGTTCGGGAAGCTGCGTGGAGTGAGACCTATTTCGACCCCGACGAGATGCAGCATGCCGACAGTAAGAACTACCACTTGCTCGTTGATAGCCTCGGCAAACGCTGGGGCAGTGGGGTGGCCGATCTGTTCGCCGATGCCTGGCGTAGCGCGACGCTGGATGACTGCCCGACTTTCGGAGAATGGCTGCTCAAGCTTCCTCGGGCAGCAGCTTCCATGGCTCAAGACAGCGCGGCTGTGGGCATATCACCAGTGTCCGCAAGTGATGTGAACGCACTTATGGCTCAGGCGAGCCAATTGCAGGCTAAGGACGACCTGGTGGGTGCGCTGCAGAGTTATCGCCTTGCCCAGCAGGCAGCGCCGCCCGGTAGCAGTCTGGCTGTCGAACTGGGCCTTATCGCCACCAACCTGGAGGCGCAGTTGCCGCCTGGTTCGTTTCCAACGCCGCCAGTGCCCGCAACATCAACTTCGGCAACAGAGTCGGCTCCTCCCCAGCAGCCCTCCGGTGAGATCGACCGGCTGTACGACTTCGCTGTGGCGGCTACGGAGCGCCAGGAGTGGCGTGGCGCACAGGAGATGCTACGAGAGGTGGTGCGCCGCCAGCCCGATTACTCGAGGAACGGCCAGGCGGCGGCAGTTCTGCTTGCTGCTGTTGACAGCCGTGTTGCATCGGGAGCCTCGCCGGTGATCAACACACCTGCGCCGGAGGTCGCGCCATCCTCATCTATAGTTGCGCCTGCTCCCGTAGCGGCTGAGACCCAGATTCAATCCGAGCCTCTTGCCGTATCTAGCAGCGATTCTGCGATGGCAGCAGTTCCGAGTTCCCGGCCCGCGAGGACCACCAATGTGCGGGTCTCGGCACCGGCAACGCGCAGTTTCCCTGTGGCGCTGGTGGGGGGTATCGTTGGAGTGCTGGTACTGGTGGTCGTGGGCGGCCTTCTGTTCCTGACCCTGGGTAATAACAAGCCTACCCAGACGTTACAGGTAAGTACCGCTGCAACCTCCACAGTTCAGAACGGCACCACAGGTAACACGCCGCCAACGACCGCTGCCACCCAGGTGATCCAGGTAGATGCGGGCGCAACGTCCACAGCGGCACAAGCGGCCATTATTGCTCAGGCGGCTATAACACCGTCCGCTACTCAGGGCGCCCAGACCACGACCACAACAGTGATTGTAGCGCAAATACCCCCGACTGCTACTACACCGGCAAGCACCCCGACAAGCTCCCCGTTACCGGCAGGACCCCAACCTGCGGGGGTGGTGACTTTCCAGGATAGCAAGCAGCCCTCTAACCAGATCACTGCCGTGCTTGATCCTGCACCCACTATTCAGCCAGGCAAGGGTCTTATGGGGTGGTTGGTGAATAGCAGTAACGGTCAGACTCTGCGGGTTGGACGCCTGCTCTCTAACGCGGGTAGCACGCTTAAGGTCACCTATACAGCGCCGGACAAGACCAACCTGCTCTCTCTCTATGATGGCTTCGAGGTGAGCGCCGAGGATTTGGAGACCGAGCCTATAACTCCTTCGGCTGATATTGTGCTCAGCGGCCAACTACCGCTCCTCACTAAAACGCATATAGGCCACGTACTCGTGAGTGACCCCGCGCTTCCGGGCCAGGCCTCGGTTGAGGCGGCACTGCCCGGCCAGTTGGATCTCGTAAACCAACACGCGAGGTTCATGAGCGATAACCAGTCGAAGGGCAATCTGATCGGAGTGAAGCAGCACGCAGAACACATGGTCAACATGATCGAAGGCGTTAAAGGCCCCAACTTCGGCGATGTGAACAATGACGGCAAGGTGCAAAACCCCGGCGATGGAGTAGGCCTGCTGATCGGTAACAACCAGTTGGGCTATCTCCAGCACCTAAGCGACCATGTTGATAACGCCGCTGCCGTAACTGGCGTGTCTGACGACCTGAAGATGCACGCCGCAGGTGTGGATATCACGGTTGAGAACATGAGAGATTGGGAGACGCAGATACGAGACTTATCGTTGCAGATAGCGGCGGCGAATGACCTGAACACAACGAAACCCCTTGTGGACCAGATTGTCCAACTGGCCGGCCTCGCCATCAACGGTAAGTCTACAGGCTCACAGAACCAGGTGGTGGCCGAGCCGGGCATCAGTGGCGTGGTCACGAGCTATCAGGAAGCCCAGTTGATGGCTACTATACGCCTGCACTCAGGTGGGGCAGTCAGTATGCAGGGTGGTGGCCAGGCAGCAGAGCAGGCGACTACTCCGGCGCAAGGGCAGCAGGCCGGCACGGTAGCCACTCTCGTCTCAGCCTCCGTCACCGCTCCGGCCATCACTCAGGCCATCACTCAGAAGATAGACATTATCCAATCGAAGTTCGGCGCGCCGCTCACCGTGAAAGTGGGCACGACGGTAGTCTGGACCAACCAGGACAGCATAGCGCACAGTGTGATCTCTGACGATTACAAGAGCTTTGACAGTGGCATTCTACAGAAGGGCCAGAGCTTCAGCTACATTTCCACTACGCCGGGCGAGTTTAAGTACTACTGCGCTATCCATGGTGGACCCGGTGGGCAGGGTATGTCCTCATCCATTGTGGTTGAACCGTAACAACACGGACTTGTCGGAAGCTGGGATCAGGGGTTAGTAGGCGTGTTGTTTTCTCCGCATCTCCTGCATCTCCTGGCCCCTGATCCCTCCGTCCCAACCGCCCGGCACATTCGAGCAATATCGGGAACGCGCCTTTCCGATTGCAGTTGCCCTGGATATTGCTTTATAATACGCTTCAGTTGAGTGGCTTCTGAAGTAGCTTGAACTGGTTTCGCAGCCGCGCTATCTTGCGCGTCCCTACTGATGCCTGACCGGACGCTATGTCCTCTATCATGGCTATGGGACCGGCGGTCAGGGACCAGATGTGGTTATTTACTTCTAGCCCCTAATAAAGGGCGATTCGTCCAGGATGCAAAAAGCTAGCAGGCTCCAGGTTGAACAGGACCGAGAAACACTCGTGCAGGTAGAGAGCAACAACGCTTTCGCCTGGCGCTATGCTTATGCGCGTGCCGCCGAGACGTGCGCCTCCGGGGATACAGGCCAGGACTACCTGACCCTGAGTAGCGACGACCGGACCTTCCTTTTCGCTGTTTGCGATGGCGTCAGCCAGTCATTCTATGGTGGTCTGGCCGCCCAATTGGTGGGAGATGCCCTCATTACATGGCTTGAAAGCGACTTGCCCAACTCGACCAACCCACAGGTTGTCCAGCAAGCTTTGTCAACATTTCTGTGCTCGCTCACCGGCGCGGGCACAGCAGCAGTACAACAACAGGCGCTGCCGGGGAGCATGCCTGCTATGCTGCGCGACGTGCTGGAGCAAAAACGCTCTGTGGGCACCGAGACTACCTTTGTGTGCGGGCGCATAGATGCTCCCTCCACACAGCTGCCCGATGGGCATGCAGTTCTGGCGTGGATGGGCGACTCGCGTCTTCGTATCTGGGGGGAAGCGGGCGAGCGTACTGCTGAACTAGGCGATACCTTCCAAACGTCGGAACGCTGGGGGAGCGTTCGAGGTCTGGTAGGTGGGGTGCCGCATATTTTTGTGGCACCTACACGGGAGAATGGCGTTCTTTCTTTGCAGCGCGTGAGCGCATATTCCGATGGACTCGCCTTACTGGATACAATTGATGGCACTCCGTCGAGCAGTGATCTAAATAGCCTCATCTCACAGGCTAACAATTCGCCCACAAGTGATGATATCTCGCTTTTGGAGGTCTGGTTGAGAAAACCTGTGTAATGCCCGGAATGCCTGGCACTGCATCGCTATAAAGGGTTCTAGCGATGCAGGGTTCTTCACGCTGGAGACATAGATATGCAGCGAGTGATTGTGACGGTCAAGCGGAAAGACGAATTGCAGGTGCGTGATTTGGAGGTGCCTGCGGAACTGGAAGCAGCTAGCCTGGCTGAGCTAATCGCCAGGGTGTTGCGCTGGGACAAGGACCACGCCGCCCCCGCTCGCGGATACCTTGTAGACGTTCGCCCCCTCGGACGGACGTTGCAGCCACAGGAGAGCCTGGCAGCAGCTGGTGTATGGGACGGCTCGTGGTTGGTGTTCTACCCGGCCGGCTCCGAGGCTCCTGAGCCTGCAACCGGCGCAGGCACTGCACTCTCGCCCCCTGCGCAAGAGGCACAGGGTATACCCGCACCGGAGCAAGCCCCTGCCGCAGCCGTTTCTGGGTGGCGATCTCTGGGCATTGATTTACCGGCAGCGCCTGTGCAAGAGCAGGAAACCCAGCAGGAGAAGCCCTCAGGAGGCTTTGTATGGAAGCAACTGGGCGACTGAAGCTTGAACATGGGCGTATTCGAACCCAGTTATCATCGGCTGGTCACTGATAACTAATAGGGTGTTATGCTAGATAGGGAAAGCGAGTTCCTTGATCTGAAGGAAGTCGGGCTTACCCAACAAGCGATTGATGTAGATGCAAATGGTGTGTGCAGTGAGCTTGGTGTACAAGCGGGTGCATAGCCCCCAGAATGTGTGGGCATGGTTTGTCTGGAGGTTGAGTTGATCTACAAGTTGCCCATTCACGGTTTCGATGATCTGTCGAACCTTGTTGAGGCACTCGGCCACTCCGGGTGGCAGTTGCCGCTTCTGGTTGGCTCTGGGCACGGTCATCAGGCAGATGTTGTTGCCTTCGAGCAGAGAGCGGGCTACCTTCTCGCTGATGTACCCCTTGTCAGCCACAGCGTCCAAACCTCTATGCTCTTCCAACAGTTCGTAGCCACCTTGCAAGTCCGCAACGTTGGAAGGAACAAGCTCAAAGTCCAATATCACCCCTCCCAACGTGACGAGCAGTTGCATCTTGTAGCCAAAGATCGTCTGCTTCTTGGACGATACCTTGCCAAAGGCAGCTCCATTGATGGCCCATTCACGCGAAGCTTGGGGAGCCAGATGAAACTGCACAACGGGCACAGGCAAACTGTCAATGCAGCACTGCCGGTCTTGGGCAACGTCCAGCACCCCCAACACCACCTTTCTGATCATGTTCAAGCCATACATCAGTGCTCTCCTGCGGCGGTTGAAGCGACTCTGCGAAGGAATGTGGGGGAACAAGTTGCGATGCTGACCCCATTCAGACAGAAGGCTCAACTCCGTATCCCAGCCCTTGCACTCACCAACAAGGGCCATAGTCATCAACTCGCTATCCGAGCACCGAGACGCCGGTCCGGGACGGCTGAACTGGGGCAAGTGACGCAGTTGTCGCCAGGTATCTTCCACGATGCAATACATCCACAAGCAGAAATCGTCAAAGTCAAAAAGGTCAAAGCTGTCGCGGTTAGCTGTTTGCGGTATCATTGGGTATCCTCGGTGTTTGGTTCGGGTTGGTCTTGCAACCGCTTCCTTACCAAACCGGAGGTTTCCTTGTCAACCGCTTCTATCTAGCATAACGCCC
>JBBSIK010000027.1:0-12463 GCA_038232115.1 Chloroflexia bacterium | reverse complement strand
TATGGTGGCCCAATCGCGTGATTGCGTACCGTGGGCGGCCCACTTCCAGGCAAACCAGCCGTCCACCCGGCTTCAGCACCCTCCGCATCTCTCGGAACGCTCCCTCGATGTCAACTACGTTGCGCATGGCGAAACCGGTAGTTACGCAGTCGAAGGTGTTATCGGGAAACGGCATGTTAAGAGCGTCGGCCCCGGCAAAGTAGACAGCTTCACCATCGCCCACGCCGTCCCGTTTGCCCTGCAACATCATCTCAATCGTGAAGTCAACACCTACGGTCCGCGTTCCGTTAGCGGCAAGCTCCTGGGCGATCCTGCCGGTGCCTGTTGCCACGTCGAGCGCCAGACCTCCCCGCCTGGGTGCTGCCTGCCTGACGGTGTAGCGTCTCCACAGGCCATCCTGACCGAAGCTCATCAGCCGGTTCATCAGGTCGTAGTTGCCCGCAATGCGCCCAAACATGCCGCGCACATAACGCGCCTTTGCCTCGCCGCGAAGAGAGGCATCAGGGTTGGCCGAAGGTGCGCTGACCGTCGCGCCTTGAGCCAGATTGTCACTATCTGCTATTTTCCCGTTTCGAACGCTCATATAAAGGCTTTTAGATAGTCCTCCGTTCTTGCAGAACTAGGGCCATTGTAGCAATTTTCACATAGTCGGTCAAGAACGATAGCTTAGTGTTCGCCCCTTTGAGAATAAATATTGCATTAAGTTCAGGCAGGCAAACACCGGGTCAATGCAGCGCCGAGTTACGGGAAAAGCCACGAGAGCAATCCCAAATATGCTAAAATTACTGAAGCGATCCTATTCCGGACGCCGCCCTATATAGAATACCTGTAGCATACCTGAAAGTACAAAGCTCTTATGCCAACCGCAACCGCGCCAAGCGGCAACTCTGAACCGCTCGATCTCCGCTCTGAGCTATTCCGACTCTTCGGCTATAGCGAGTTCCAGGGTAAGCAGGAAGAAGTCATTTCACAGGCCGTCAAAGGCATAGATACTATCGCTGTTATGCCGACGGGCGCGGGGAAATCGCTCTGCTACCAGCTACCCGCCATGCTCCTGCCGGGCACGACGCTCGTCATCTCGCCGCTCATTGCACTAATGAAAGACCAGTACGACAACCTGCCAGGCGATGTTTATGAGCGCACTACCTTCATCAACAGTACGCTCGATGCCGAGGAATTGTCACAGCGCATGCGGGAGATCATAGCAGGTAAGTACAAACTGGTCTACTGTGCGCCGGAGCGTCTCAGGCAGCAGACTTTCACGGAAGCTCTACGCCGCGCTCGTATCTCGATGCTTGTGGTAGACGAGGCGCACTGCGTTTCGATGTGGGGCCACGACTTTCGCCCCGACTACCTCTTCATCGGCAAGTGCCTACCACAACTGGAGCACCCCACCCTGATGGCGCTCACGGCCACGGCCACACCCCAGATGCGAGAGGAAATCGGCAAGCAACTGGGCCGTAAATTCAAGCCGATTGTTGCCAGCGTCTTCCGCTCGAACCTCTTTTATGAAGTAGAGGAGTTAGCCAATAAAGAAGAGAAGTTGCAACGTCTGCTGGAAATCTGCAAGAGGGAGCACGGTGCGGGCGTTGTGTATGCGCGTAGCCGCGAAACGTGCGAGCAGGTAGCAGCGATGCTGAGGCGTAGCGGCGTGAATGCCGGCTACTACCATGCAGGTATGGAGCCGGAACTCAGGACGCGGGCGCAAGAGCAGTTCATGCTCGATAAGACGCGCGTGATAGTAGCTACTATCGCGTTCGGCATGGGCGTAGATAAGAGCAATGTGCGCTTCATCGTGCATTTCAGCCCACCGGATTCCCTTGAGGGATACGTGCAGGAATCTGGACGGGCGGGGCGAGATGGCCGGCCCGCGAGATGTATCCTGCTAATGACGCCTGCCGACAAAGCAAACCTGAGCAGGTGGAAGCGCGAAGAGCAGATGAAGGTGGAGCCTTTGAGGGCGATCTACCGCGAGCTTGCGCGCCAGGTGCCGGTGGGGCTGGCCGAGTTCGTACGCTTCGACGATATAGAGCGCAACGCCAGTGCATCGGGCGCTCAGGTAGACGGCACGATGGCTCGCGTGGGCATGAGTATGTTGGAGCGCGTCGGGTTGGTCGTGCGGCACCCGGATGCGCCCAGGGGTATGTCGCTCACCCTTACCGCAGAGGGGAGTGCCAGCAAAGACTCCGAGTTCCGCGAGTTCCTGGCTGTTTCCTCCTTGCTGACGGGGCAGTCAGCGCGCCGCGATACGGTTGCCCTCGCCGTCGCGCTAGAGACTACAGCACCTGAGATCGAGCGGAAGGTGCTCAGGTGGGCTGAGAACGGCTGGCTACTCGCACGAGGAGAGCGACGAGATCCCGTTGTGGAGCGATTGAAAGCGCCCCCCGATACTGCCCAGGCGATACCGCGCCTGCTGGACGAGCAGGACCGCGCCCAGCAGCGCCAGATTGACCAGATTGTGCAGTATGCTCACGCCGACCGCTGCCGCCACCAGATGCTGGCGGACCACCTCGGCGAGCAGATAGAGGAATGCGGCGCAAGCTGCGACTACTGTGCGCCGCCCGCCGACCGGCCACACGTCGAGACACAGCAGGTCGTGGAACTGCCCGCCAACCCAGGCCAGGTGATCGTTGATTGTCTGACATCGTTTCCCTTCCAACCGGGCAAACCCAGCCTCGTCAATGCGCTTACAGGCTCGGCTGCCAGCAACGTAACACCAGAGCGCGTTAGGGGCTTCGGCGCGCTGGCCGGAGCAACTCCTTCGGCGGTCCAGCGCGCCATAGATGAATTGGTTGATGGTGGCTACCTGGAGTTCTTCGATAGCCCCAAAGGCTTCAGACTGCTCAGTGTGACGCCGGAAGGCCACGAAGGTGTGCCATCAGATGCTGTTACCCTCAAGCAGAAGAAGCAGCCCAAACAGCGAGACCGCGGGCAGGACGGGCGCGACCGGCATGGGCAAAGGGAGCCACAAGACCGCTCTACCAGGAGGGACCAGGAACGTAGGAAGGCGCTGCTCCACCAGGAGGAAGAACGCGAGCCTACTACCGAGGAAGCCGACCTGTTTGAGCGGCTGCGTGCATGGCGGCGTGTTGTAGCGAATCGCCTGAACCTGCCCCCCTATATCATCTTCCACGATAAGACTCTATGGGCGCTGGCAAGGGCGCGTCCACAATCCGAAGACGAGCTAAGAACCGTCAAGGGCGTGGGCCAGAGCCACGCAGAGAAGTATGGAGCCGAGCTATTGCAGGTGCTCGCCGTGCATGAGGAAGATGAGGGCGGGGAATAGCGAATGCAGGGAAGCTGTCACTCAACCGGCAAGCCCCGCAAGGTGTGTCAGCGCAGGCCCGAACAACACAAACAGAGAGGCACGGAGAAAGCTAATCTCTGTGCCTCTTTGTACGTTTTCAAGCTGCCTGGTTGTTTCGCCTACGGGTTGATGATAACGCGGCGCGCACGGTTGTAGAAGATGCCCAGCGCTACGAGCCCGCCAAAGACGAGGATGCCGGAAAGCAACGCTCCCAGGAATGCCGACAGAATCGTGAAAGCCGTGGCGAACACGAAGGTCAGCCCGGCGTTCACGCCTGCGAGCCGCCAGAGGTCGGCGTCCTGTGTCTCCACCACGGGGAAGATGCGCCGACCCAGGATTGTGTTGGCCCAGCCGGAGGGTCGCCTCAGATTCATCAGCGTTAGCCCGCCAACGAAGAAGCCGAGATACGCACCGGTGATGACGCCACCGATTACCGGCTTCAATACAAAGCCCATCAACAACAACAGCACCACCAACGCCGCCATAACAATCACCCAAAAGCCCGCACGCTCCATCCCCCTGAACCGCGCCGGAACACGTCTGGGCGGTGCATATGAGGGACCACTCGCGGCAGGGCTAATCGTGGTGAGCGGCCCTGCTCCGGTCGTCTCACGGATTTCGGGGGCGACGTTCTGCTTCACATCCACATCAGGGTTCCTCGAATAGCTCATACTCTGCTCTCCAATTCCGTTTTCACCAATCACAACCTAATATACGCGGTTTCGGGCTGCGGAGTTGCATAGTTTCATATTGTGCAACCAGGCAAGTCTCGGGGGATGCTGCCTTACCTTACGTCAATTACTAAGGCAGGCTCATAGTTGCAAGCTGACTATCACCCTCGCGGGTCTTGTCGGCGTGGTGCAGCACCAATTCCAGACTGCGGCTATCGGAAAGATAGTGCAATTGCACGATGTTGCGCACGCCGTTGCCGTTCAGGTCGAGAAAATAGGTGATGCCGTTCTGAAACGAATAGTTGCTGAGAACGAAGGAGTCGGAGCCTAGACTTAGCATGTTGCCACCAAGCAGATGCATGGTCATTGGCCCTGACTGCAAGGCGAAAACGAGGACACCCACGCTGCCGCAAACGGTGAGGAGTGACCCCAGGCACCCCAACCGGATGGCATGGCGAACACGTAACTTCCGCCGTGTGCTAGGGTTGTCTAGCTGCATCACATTTTCCGGTGCTGGTGCTTCAAGCATGAGATTTACCCTTCTACCCTCCTGATGCAGGCTTGGTCCAGGGCTGCTGCCAAGTCGCCCGTGGTAGGGGTTGAGCACCCGAACAGCATAGTGTCATTCCTCACTACGTTCGGAATGACAACCTGCTCTTTGGTACTGTTACTTGCTACATACATCACTTTGCATCAACGCTGCGTCGGTCACACATCCTACAGCAGAGGGCGTGCCGCGTGCTATAATTATAGTGATAGTGATGCAGGACACAAGGGAGGAAATCTAATGCTTGTAGTAATGGTACGCATCCCCGTCGGCTCTCAGGAAGAGGGCAACCGCATGGAGGAGCGTTTCCGCCATCGGGCGGGGCTTGTGGACAACATGCCGGGCTTCATCGGCTTTGAACTGCTCAAGGGGGATAGCGAGATCATCTCGGTCACTCGTTGGGCTACACAGGAGGACCTGGACAGGTGGATGCAGAGCCAGTCCAACGCCCAGGCACATGCTCGCGTGCCCCGTCCCACGGGGGGTGGGCACCCCGAAGCTGAGGGCGCAGCACAGGTCCAGACACAAGGCGACGAGCACACGCATAGCGCGGCGGCCGGTGGACAAAGAGCTACAGGCCCACAGGGTAGCAGCGTGATGGTCTACGAGGTCATCATACCGGAAGCGGGTAGGAGCTAGTTGGGGGGCATCGGGGATACCTTTGCGTCACTCACCTGGGTCTATTTCCTCGGCGCGGGGTTCACGATCTACCAGCTTAGTTGCTCCTGGCGCGAGTTCTGGGACGACGGCACGACCGGACGGGGAAGGCAGCTTGCAGGCGGGGTTGCTTTCTTCCTGCTGGTGCCCGTTGGCGTACTGCTGCACGAACTTGGGCACATGATCGCCGTGTGGAGCGTTGGTGACCGCGTTTTTGGCCTGCACTACTTTTTCTACTGGGGATATGTAGAATGGAGCGGCGGCACCAATTTGGAGAACTGGTATGTCGCCCTAGCCGGCAATTTCGTCAGCTACCTGCTCGGTATTGCCTGTTTGGTAGCTGCCGTGAAGATAAAGACCCGTCATCCGGTCATCAACATAGCCCTGGCCTACCTCGGCATACTCGAACTGGTGCAGACGCTCATCATGTATCCCCTCATGAGCCTCGACCCCAACTTCGAGGGCGACTGGGACACGGTCTATTCCTTCGCCGCGCCCGTTGCATCAGGCATAACGCTGGCCCTGCACGTCCTCTCCCTGGTGGCCTTCATCGTCTTCATGCACTCGAATCGTGAAGCAAAGAGACTGCTTGGGACGTGATACGTATTACGTAGCTACTGCATCCACTGGCCCATGTTGCCCATGCCACGGCGCTTGCCTTTGCCCTTCATTTTCATGCCGCCACCGCCGGTTAGCTGCTTCATCATCTTCTGCATCTGCTTGAACTGGTTGAGCAGCGCGTTCACATCCTGCACCGTCGAGCCACTGCCACGGGCTATGCGCCTTCGACGGCTGCTATCTATCAACTCAGGGTTGTGACGCTCTTTGGCGGTCATCGAGCGTATGATGGCCTCGATATGGCTCAGGTCGCCCTCTTTCACCTGTACCTGCTGTTGTCGCATCGCCTGGCCCAACCCGGGTATCATGCCAAGCACCTGCTCCAGAGGGCCGAGCTTCTTCACCTGCTGTAGCTGGCTGAGGAAGTCTTCCAGGTCGAAGGTAGCAGTGCGAAGCTTCTTCTCCATCGCCCTGGCCGACTCTTCGTCGTATTCAGCCTGAGCACGCTCCACCAGCGTGAGCACGTCGCCCATACCCAGGATGCGCCCGGCAAGGCGGTCAGGGTAGAATGGCTCCAAGGCATCTGTCTTCTCACCAGTACCGATGAACTTGATCGGCACGCCCGTCACCTCCCGCACCGAGAGGGCAGCACCGCCACGCGTATCGCCGTCCACCTTCGTCATGATGAGGCCGGTGATGCCTACCTTCTCGTTGAACTCGGAAGCGGCACGCACGGCGTCCTGGCCGGTCATAGCGTCTACGACAAGCAGTGTCTCCGTGGGATTGAGACGGCTCTTGATGGTGGCGACCTCGTGCATCATCGCCTCGTCTATATGCAAGCGGCCCGCAGTGTCCAGGATGACGATGTTGTGGTTGTTCGTTTGGCCGTGGCGCACACCGTTCGTGGCAATGTCAACGGGATTAGCGCCTTGAGGCTCCGTGTATACCGGCACATTCAACTGCTTACCGAGCGCCTGTAGCTGCTGCACGGCGGCGGGGCGGTACATGTCGGCAGCCACGAGAAGGGGGTTCTGGCCGGCGCGCCGCATCTGTAGAGCAAGCTTGGCTGCGGTGGTAGTCTTGCCGGAGCCTTGCAGACCAACCAGCATAACGACCGTGGGAGCCGTCTTTGCCATCTCTATCTTTGTGGCTTCACCAAGCAGTTCTATAAGCTGGTCGTGGACTATACCCACCACCATCTGCGCGGGAGTGAGGCTCTTGAGCACTTCCTGGCCGATAGCGCGCTCCCGCACATGCTCCACGAAGCTCTTGACCACCTTGAAGTTGACGTCGGCTTCCAGCAGTGCGCGTCGCACCTCTTTCATAGCCTCGTCAATGTCGGCTTCATCAAGGCGTCCTTTGCCCCTGAGCCGCGTAAACGTGCTATTTAGTCTGTCGGATAAACTCTCAAACATAATTATTTCTCTCTTTTGGAATTATGAGTCTGCGTATTACTAACAATTGATAACTACGAAAACAATGCCTTCACAAATTGTCGGGCATCAAACTCGGCCAGGTCGGTGATCTTTTCGCCAGTGCCTACATAGCGGATGGGCAGGCCCATTTCGCGGGCGATGGCGAATACGACCCCGCCCTTCGCCGTGCCATCCAGCTTCGCCACAGCCAGGCTGGTGACATCGGCCACCTCGGTGAACGCTTTTGCCTGCTGCAAGCCGTTCTGTCCCGTGGTGGCATCCAGCACCAGCAAAGTCTCATGCGGAGCGCCGGGCAGTTGCTTGCTGATGATGCGCTTGATCTTGCGTAGCTCTTCCATGAGATTCGTCTTGGTGTGCAGGCGACCCGCCGTGTCAATTATAAGTATATCAGCATCGCGGTTGATAGCGGCTTCCACGGCGTCAAACACCACAGCGCCAGGGTCGCCCCCGATCTGGTGGCGTATCACGGGTGCGCCCACGCGCTCGCCCCATATCACAAGCTGCTCGATGGCCGCCGCCCTGAACGTGTCGCCCGCACCGATGACCACGCTCTTGCCCTGGTCGCGGTAATACCTCGCAAGCTTGGCAATGGTAGTGGTCTTACCAACGCCGTTGACGCCAACCACCAGAAGCACATATGGGTGCGGCTCCTTGCCATTTTCCGAGATGGGTCCGGCTCCGTCTGCACTGCGCGGGTTGGTTGCATGCTCAGGATGCTCAAGCACCCATATTAGCTCGTCCTGCAACGCCTCGTACACGGCGGACGGCTTCTTGAGGCGATCAAGGGCCACGCGCTTCTTCAGGCGGTCGAGCACATCCACGGTAGTCTCCACCCCAAGATCGGCCTGTATTAGCAAAGTCTCAAGGTCTTCCCATATATCCTCTGTGATTTCATCTACTTCAAATACCGAGGCGATCTGGCGGAACCAGCTACGCTTTGTGCGTTGCAGACTCTCTTCGACCTTCTGTTCCTGCTCCTGGATTTGCTCCTGTGTTTTGGGCTGTTCTTTACGCTTGAACAAATTAAACATGCATAATACTCCACGCGATAGAGCGGACCACTCACGTTAATTATACCGGAAGGAGGCCCATTCCACCAATGCGCTGTGCCCGGTGGTTACCCACAACTCTGGTTGCTCCGGCGGTTGAAACCAACGGCAATGCTTACTAAGTCACATGGGAACGTTTACAGAAAAACAAAGAGGGGCGGCATCTAACCACCCCTCTCTCTAAGTTCACCGTGTGCCTGGCGTTCCAGATTTAGACGGTCTCAGGGTCATTGGTCCCCGTCTCGTCGCCCTGGAAGTCCTTCCACATCTCGCGAAGTTCGTTGAGTAGTTGCAGCACGCTATTCCACATCTGGGACTGCTTCTCCCGATCAGGAACGAACACCAGCAGGATCAGGCCGCCCAGCAGACCGAGCCAGAAGAGCAAACCTGTGGTCTCTTTGGTCAGGCTGACAGTTGCACCCACTGCGCCACCAACAGCGCCGGTGACACCCTGGCCTACGGAGGATACCGCCCCCCCTACGCCTGATCCAGCGTTGCGTACACCGGTAGCTGCCTCCGACGCTCGATGTATGCCGAATGTGGCGGCATCTCCAGCGCGCGCTCGCCCCGTCTCAAAGGCATCGGCGGCGAAAGGCTGCGCATGATCAAAAGCCTCTTCAGCCCGCTCGCGTGCCATCTTCAGCAAATCCGAGAGTACATCTGGTGCCTGCGATGCAATATCACCCACCTTCGGCAACACGTCCTCGCGCACCCTCTGGGCAGCGTCCTGCGCTGTGTGCGACGCAGCCGGGATGAAGTCCTCACGGGCAGCAGTTACCGCTTTGCCGCCGGTCTTCTTGGCCGCAGGCAAAACCTCGTCCAGCAACCTGGCGGCGACGGTCATACCTGCTGCTCGCACCATGTCACCGAACGACCCCGCGCCGTCCATTGCGGAAGACGCTGCTTTGCGCACATTCTTGGATACAGGCAGATCATCGGCGAACTTGCCAAGACGCTCCTGAGCCGGAGGCAGCACATCCTCGCGCACCTTGTCTACGGCATCCTGGGCCGTGGGCAGCACATCTTCGCGCACCTTCGTGGCGACCGCGACCATCGCGTCCTGTACAGCCGGTATCACGTCGCTCTTCAGCCTATCGGCGGCTTTGGGAGCTACGTCGTGGCGCACAGAGTCGATAGCATCGCCCAGCCGGTCCTTCAAGGTATCAAGCATGTGTTCGAGGCCCTTTGTATCAATGTCGCCATCACGCACGCTCGATACGGCTCCGGAGACACGTTTGCGGGCATCAGTGACTGTATCTTCGACATCGAAGTCCTTTGCAGCGTGCCGAGCGCCTGAGAGCGCACCTTCCGCGAACTTGCGAATGTCGCGGGTGGTCTCTTCAACGTCAATGTCGTCGGCGGCATGGCGAGCGCTGCGATATAGATCCTTTGCACGCTTACGGCCCGATTTAGAGAGGTCTTCAACGTCGAGGTTATCTGCGGCATCGCGCACCCTGTCGGCGGCTTCGGAAAGTAGCGACGAGAGATGCATGTCTTTGGTGGCGTGGTGCGCTGCTTTGCGCACATCGCCTACACGCTCTTCCACGTCAAAATCTGAGGCGGCGCTCTTTGCCTTGTCCAGAGCATGTTCCAGCATATCTCCCAAATGCGCGTGCTCGACGGCAGAGGCTATTTGCTTGCCACCACGCTTGCCCTGCTTGCCTGTTTGGGCAAGTAGCTCTTCGAGGCGCTCTTTCGGCGTAGGATCGGGGTGGCGCAAGCGCCCCAGAAGCACCAGGAATGCGCCAACCACGGCAGCAAGCAGCGCCGAAATGCCCAGTATGGGAACAAGATCGTCACGTTCGTTCTCATCATCAAAATCGAGGTTCCAATCGTCGAAAGGCTCCTGCGATGAGTCTAGCGTGTCAGCTCGTGGCTCATCGGGGTTACTATTGGGGTTACTATTGTCCATATAAATTCCTCCTTACCAGGATGTCCAGGCAAGTGTCAAGCAAATCTCATGCCGCCATCGCCGCCGGGTCAAATGCAACAGTTGCGGCTAGAGGAGCCAAGGACTCAGGGCTGCAAGGCGTCCGGCTTACCGTCAACCAGGATGCGGACCTCTTTGACCGAGGGAAACTGCTTTAGCGTCTGCGTTATCTGGCTGTTAATTGCCGCGATCCTGGCAGAACCACCACCGTATGCCAGCATCTCCGGCGAAAAATCAGCCGTAGCCACGCCATTCACGATGGTGACTTTGCGTAGCGTGACGCGCGGACCCCAGTCAGGGCCAGGGTTCCTGTAGGCAATGACCTCCTGAGGAGTAGGCAGACTACTGGTGAAGCCTGCAAAATTGCGCGGGCCAACACCCCACAGCAGTTCGTTGAGTGCCGCCGTGGCTACCTGCTTCGTCTTGATGATGTGCACAGTGGTAAGATAGGGTTCTTCGCCCATAAGAAATGAGGCTTTCACATACTGCGTGTTGGGGTCGTTATCGCTCAGATACTGCACTTTGCGGCTTGCTAACAGAGCGCCTCCGGTAGTGAGCATCTGCAAAGTAGCGGGCTGTGTCTTCCAATCGGGAGGCGCAGACTCGCCCGTATAGTCGAGGCTGTCTATCACCCAGCCATTTCCTGCCTTATCCTTAATTACAGGGTACGTGTTGGAAAGCTCCTGGCCGTCCCTCCACTTGAGCTTAAGCACCACCTCCGACTGTAAGCGGCCCGTTCTTGCCTGCACGTGCAGGGGGAACGTTACCTGCGTGCCCTCAAACGGATAGTCTATACCGATGCCTATAACCGGACGACTGCTAGTTGGAGTGCCGACAGGTCCTACTATACCTTCCGAAGACATCGCTGTGGGCGAGACCAAAGGCTCAACTGCGGCGGTTGGAGCCAAAGTTGGCGAGGCAAGTGATGTGGCTGTTGACTGGCTCGCGGGAGTAGAGCTTGCTTCAGAGGTTGCCGAAGGCTCCGGCTCGGAGGTGGCGGGAACTTGGGAGACCGTCGCGGGGGGCGAAGTAACAGTAGCACCGGCCAGAGTACCCGTTGGTGAGACATCAGTGGAGTTCGCAGCCGTCACGGTTGCCGAAGGTGGTGCGGTAGAGATGCCTGTGGGCACAGCCTGTGTACTCCCGTCACAGGCAGCGGGCAATGACGCCAACAGGAGAATAATCCCAGCGATGCGCAGCTTCTTCGTATTCATATTAGTATGGCCCCCGCGAATGGTAAAATACCCTCGTTCGCCTGGTTAAACGTTGCAGCCTGGCCGAAGTTCCGCAAAAAGCTACCGGCTTTCGACCTTGAGCGACAATATCTGTGAAGTGCCGTCACCCGCCATCGAAACACCGAACATGGTACTCGCAGCCTCGATGGTGCCTCGATTGTGAGTGATGATTACAAACTGCGTCTTGTCGCCCAGTTCGTGGATGGCAGAGCGAAAGCGGGTGATGTTGCTCTCATCCAGCGCCGCATCTACCTCGTCGAGCACGCAGAACGGCACGGGCCTCACTTTGAGCAAGGCGAACAGCAGGGCTGCGGAGGTGAGGGCGCGTTCGCCGCCGGAGAGGGCCGCAAGCGGCTGCATCCTCTTACCCGGTGGTTGAGCAGATATTTCGATACCGGATAGGCCCGCGTCCTGTGGGTTGGTCAACTCCAGTCGGGCAGCGCCTCCACTGAACAACAGGTTGAAGAAGTGCTGAAACTTCTCATTCACCTGCTCAAAAGTAGCGGCGAACTGGTCACGCATGGTGCGGTCAAGCTCGACGATGATACGACGCAGGGCCTCGGCGGCTGTGCTGAGATCAACTAGCTGGGTTTGCAGATAAGTATGTCGCTCAGAAAGCGAGGTAAACTCCTCCATTGCGAGCGGGTTCACCGGGCCAATTCTAGATAGCTTCGCCTTGAGCGCGTAAACTCGGCGTTCCAGTGCAACTAGATCGGCATTAGGCAGTGCAGAGTGCCCGTGCCCATTGCTGGTTGTGCCACTCGATGCAGATAGCTCAACCCTGGGAAGACCCTCGGGCCAGAGCACATGCCAGCCGGATAACTCCCATGCGTTCGAGTGCTGAGAGCCTGAAGCAACTGCGGCAAGAGCTTCAGGTTCCAACTGTTGCCCCGCTTCTTCCTCACGACCCAACTCCTCGCTGATCTCCACCCGCAAGCTATCGAGCGCCCCCACGCATCGCTGTCTTTCGACAGAGGCGTGGTTGAGGGCTGTTTCGCTCTCCAGGAGCGCTGACTGCAAGGAAGAATGCTCTGCCTCAACGCGGCTCACTTCCCCTTCCAGAACGCGAACTT
>JBBSIK010000026.1:0-12471 GCA_038232115.1 Chloroflexia bacterium | reverse complement strand
TAGTCAAGAGTAGCCTCTGCCGGAGCAGCCGTTTCGACCATGCTCGCCGTACCGTAATCTTCACCGCGAGATATGTCTTCAAGCGGAAGCATAGAAAGCTGCTCAACAACAGCAAGGCTGTCTACAAGGGCGGTTGGTGGATCAGTTGTCAGACTGATCGTTGCCGGCTCAGCAGAGTTGCTATAGGCTGCCTGAGCCGCCTCGACATAAGCTGTGCTATCCATGCCAACAGAATCAACAGACGGCTCATCGCCCTTCCCAGTGGTTAGTGAGGGCTGAAGCTGGTCATCAAGGGCAGCTACTTCCACGGAGGAGTCGGGTTCCGGCTGCTCAATCTCCGAAGCAGTGCGGGCCAACTCCTCCTCCGCTCCCACCTCACCACCAGACGCCCCAGGTTCCACGCTCGCCACAGCATCGGAAGGCTCCTCTTGAACATCAATTTCGCTGACCTCGACCATTTCCAGTTCAGCAGGCACAACCGGCGCAATCGCCTCGTCCACAACATCACCAACGGCGACGCCTGCCGGTTCGATGGGCAGATCAGACTCAGATGCGGTTTCAGGAGCTACTTCAAGTGTAACTTCTTCCTTCCCGATAGTATCGCTAACAGCCTCTCCCAAAGCGTCATCGGCTCCAACTTCGATCTCAACCGGCTCTACAATCTCCACAGCCGCGATTTCGGGGGTATTTGCCTTATCGCTGTCTGCCTCACCATCTGGCTGTAGCACGTCAGGCTCACTCAACTCACCCGGCGGGACAGAAGTTGCGGCCTCCAGAGCGTCTGCTGCCTCTATCTCGCCCTCGTTTGTCACACTGGCTTCCACGATCCGGCCCTGCCCAACAGCTATATCCTCGGTAACGGCTTCCTCCTGCGAAACCACGACGGTCATTTCAGGGCCGGCACCTTCATCTAAAGAAAATAGCTCTTCAGCTTGCGGTTCTGGAAGAGTGGCAATAGAAGCTACGAGGCCTGCGATTTCAAGGTTATCTGTGCTTTCAATAGCCTGATCGAACTCTTGCCCGGGGGCAGTGCCGTCGCCCTCATCTGCGGACACCGCAGCATCGTCCTCTACAGCAAGAGCTTCCGGCTCGACCTGCGCTGCAACGGCGCTTTCGGCAGCAGTCTGTACATCAGGCTCAAGGGAAATTATTTCATCTTCTTCAGAAGGTATCAGAGGAGGAACCCCCCCGAACGAAGGTTCCGGCTCTATCTCGGCGACGCTAGGCTCGCCAAGCGGGATCAAAGAAAGGTCCTGCACAGGAGCAAGCGCCTCAATCGCGGGCAGTTCGGGCTTATCAGGTCCGTAGGATTCTTCGTGGGGCGGCTGGGCAACAGTCGTGTCGGGCGCACTGTTTGCCTCTTCTGCGGGAGCAAGGTCGGTGTCGGGGCGTTCGTTCCCGCCGACTTCGACAGGATTTACCTCGTAATCAACCACTTCGCCGGACACCATCTCAGGCTCTATGTCGAAATCAACTATCTCTGCCTCAAGCAACTCATCCGAGGCTCCATCTTCGCCGTTTCCAGAAGCATCCCGCGCCCTATCCTCTATCTCATCATCAGCAACCACACTCTCTTCACCGACAGCTATCACACGAGCAACATCAGCATCGCCAATTAGAGGAGCATCGCTGCGCAGGGCAACATCCTCAAGCTCCACAGATGCCGGTGCAGGCTGCGCAGACAAGTCACCAACAACTACACGGTCAGGTGAAGAAATAGCGTGGGACGCCTCCTCAACAAACGCTTCGGGGAGATCGCTTTCGGTATACTCAGGGCTGGTGTCCGCAGGCTCGTCACTGGCCCTCATCGTCACAATGTCGCCAGCACCGGCATCTGCTGTGTCAGGAGGGAGCAACTCCCCCGCAGGCTTCGCTGCAACGTCTGCCGAGATGTAATCTGCTTCGACAGAAGTAGCGAGTTCAGGTTCAGGTTCAGGTTCGGCTTCAGCAAAAAGCGAGAGAGGTTCGTCGAGAGAAGTAGAAACCGGCTGCTGAGTTTCCAGAGCCTCTGCCTGAGCATCACTCGCTGGGGTATCGTCCCAGGCGAAGAGCGAAGATAAATCCAGCGCAAACAGGTCGCCGGAAGATGTAGGACTTGCCTCGGCACTGCCTGTGGAAGACTGCATTGGCTCCGAAGGCGCTGTTGGAAATATGAGGTCCAGGTCGAAAGGGGTGGAAGCGCTGTCGGGCTGTAGAGAGGCTTCTGCTCGTCCGGCGAGGTGGGGCGCATCGTCAGGTGGTTGCGCGGGCTGGGCTGGGTTGGCCGCGAGGTGCGCGTATGGGTTGGGCGTGCCACATACCACGCAGGCAGGAGTGACAGCAAACATTTGATTGTCACATACAGCACATCGTACCACTTCCCCGCTCATAAAAGTTCCTTCTTTCTTAGTAATGAGGACTGAGGAGCTACCAGCCCAGCGTGATCTTTATCTTTGTGCGTCCTCTACGCCCTTTGTGTCTTTGCGTTTCCGTCTTCTACCAATCCCCGGCCCCTACTCCGTTCCCTCATATTGCTTTTTGATAGAGGCCATTACGGTGGGATCGGCAAGAGTGGTGGTGTCGCCCAGCACGCGGCCCTCGGCGATGTCGCGCAGGAGGCGGCGCATGATCTTGGCCGAGCGGGTCTTGGGAAGTTCGGCTGTGAAGTAGATACGGTCGGGCTTGGCGATAGTGCCGATCTTCTCCGCTACATGGGTGCGTAGTTCCTCAACCAGCGCGGGGCCACCCTCGATGCCCGCTCTCGGTGTTACAAATGCCACCACGCCCTGCCCCTTTACTTCGTGCGATACGCCCACCACGGCGGCCTCAGCTACCGAGGGGTGGCTCACCAACGCGCTCTCTAGCTCCATGGTGCCTAGACGGTGCCCTGCTACGTTCAGCACGTCATCCACGCGGCCCATGAGCCAGAAGTAGCCGTCGCTGTCCTGGTGCGAGCCGTCACCGGTGAAATAGATGTCGTGCGCGTCACCGAACTTGCTCCAATACTGGTCAATGTATCGCTGGTCATCGCCCCACACCGTGCGCAGCATGGAGGGCCAGGGCTGCTTCACCACGAGCAGGCCACCGGAAGCGCCCCACGGTAGCTCGTTACCTTGCTCATCTACAATTTGCGCGGCGATACCAGGGAAGGGGCGGGTGGCGCTGCCAGGCTTGGTAGCCACGATACCGGGCAGAGGGGTAATCATGATAGCGCCTGTTTCGGTCTGCCACCATGTGTCCACGATAGGGCACCGCTCCTTGCCGATGTATTTGTTGTACCAGATCCATGCTTCGGGGTTGATAGGCTCGCCCACCGTGCCGAGCAGGCGCAGGGAGGAGAGGCCGGCTTTTTCGACATACTCAGCGCCCCAGCGCATAAAGGTGCGGATGGCGGTGGGCGCGGTGTACAGGATGGTCACTTTGTATTTGTCTATGATCTGCCAGTAGCGGTCTTTGTCGGGGTAGTCCGGTGTGCCTTCGTACACGAGGGCCGTCACGCCGTTGGAGAGGGGGCCATACACGATATACGAGTGCCCCGTCACCCAACCCACATCGGCGGTACACCAGTAGACGTCATCTTCCTTGAGGTCGAACACCCATTTAGAAGTGAGCGTGGTACCAACCATATAACCGCCCGTGGTGTGGAGCACGCCCTTGGGCTTGCCGGTGGTGCCCGACGTGTAGAGGATGAACAGAGGATGCTCGGCTTCCACGCGCTCAGGCTCGACAATCGCATCCTGCGGCACCTCCGCCAGCGCCTCGTGCCACCAGACATCGCGCCCCTCTTGCATCTTTATATCACCCGCGTTGTCGCCCACGCGCCGTACCACCAGCACCTTCTCGACAGGCAGATTGAGGGCGTCGAGGGCGGCGTCAGTATTCGCCTTGAGAGGCACAACGCCACCTCGACGGTAGCCGCCGTCAGCCGTAATCACCAGTTTGGTCTGGGCATCTATGATGCGGTCACGCAGCGCCTCTGGAGAGAAGCCGCCGAACACTACCGTGTGGGGCGCGCCGAGCCGAGCACAAGCGAGCATCGCTATTATCGCCTCCGGAATCATCGGCATGTAAATTGCCACGCGGTCACCTTTGCCAACGCCCAGGTTGCGGAGCATGGCAGCCGCGCGGTTCACCTCGCGATAGAGGTCGGCGTATGTGAGCATGCGGGTATCGCCTGGCTCGCCTTCCCATACAATCGCAGGCTTGTCAGCACGGCGTGGCAGGTGGCGGTCCACGCAGTTATAGCAGGCGTTTAGCTTGCCATCCTCATACCAGCGAGCGAAGGGTGGGTTCCACTGGAGCACGTCCTCCGGCTGCTTATACCAATCTACCACGCCAGACATCTCCCCCCAAAACGCGACAGGGTCGGCCTCCGCGCGGGCGTACACATGAGGATCGGAGATATTGGCCTGAGCCACGAACTCAGGAGAGGGGGAATAAGTGCGCTCCTCGTGTAGCAAGTTCTCAATCGTGCCCGCAGCAGCCTTTTTCGATGAGTCCATAGAAGACCTCCACGTCTAGAAGGATGGCAATTAGTGCCTCTAGTATAAAGGATAGCAGATAAATAACAAATACCCACGCACCGGCAAACCTCGGTCATTCTTCGCGTGCATCAAGGTTCCCGCTTTGCTGCACTTCAAGCCAATCAAACACAAAAAGGCCCGCTCTGTGCGAGTAGACCTTGAAGGGCTATGGTACAATCCCGTCAAGAGGGAGACAGGGGCATGAAACGTCTGAGCATTATAAGTCTCGTACTGGGGGCTGTGGTCGTACTCGCATTAATTGTTGCGGGAGTGACAGGGCTAACGGCATCTGCACCTGCGCCGCCACTGACTATCACCGGCAAGGATACACCATACAGCAACAACGAGATAGGTGTCACAGCAACACTGCCCGGCGCACATTGGCACCGGAGTAACGACGATTATGCTAGCTGGCTAATCACGGATGGCTGGGACAACACGGAGAATAAGATGATGTTCCAGGTATCAATGGGTCAGGGGGCAGCAGGTGGCGACTTGAAGAGCCACGCCCTTGAATATGCTGCTGTCACGGGATACTTGTCGGGTGATGCGGCGCGCAATGAAAAGTTCCACGGATATGATAGCATCCGCCTGGAACAGCGTACGGCGAACGCATCTTTATATCACGCTGTAGACTATGCTATATTGGCGCGAGGCCGGTATCTTTACGTGGGGGCCGCCTGCTTGAAAACGGACTGGGACAGCGGTGGCAAAGAAGCTATAGAGAAGATACTGGATAGCGTCCAGATAAAGTAGAGGAGCAGCGCCATCATCGAGCGCACAGGCTTACATAGTCGTAGAGGCAGGGTCGCCGCCGGGGTGGCCGGGTCGTTGCTGGCTGTAATTACGGCCCTGCTGGTGTTGAGCCTGTTGCATCGCCCTTAGAAAGATACCGGGCGTGTACAGGTTATAATTGTGTCCCGGTCCACTGTGCCACAGTCTACAGTTGTGCCGTCGGCGCAGCCGTCCACGAAGATAGCCACGCCGAGACCTACTCCCATCCAGGACCTGGCGACTCTGGCGGCGCAGTCCGACCTGATCGTGCGTGCTCACGTCGAATGGATAGATGGGCAGACGCATACCCTGCGTTCCTCTCTTAAGCCGGAGGAATGGATCAAGAACCCGAAAGGCTTGATTGCGGACAATCTATGGCTGTGGGTGCTCTCAGGGCGTGATTGGGGGCGGAATATACCGGTGGCGATCACCGGCCCGATACTGGGAGGCCCCGATGATGGTCAGCCCGGCCCTGAGTATATACTGTTCCTCCATCAGGCTCCAAGCTCCGAATACTCTGATGCCGCGTTCCCTAATCCGAATGGTCTGCCTTCGTACTATCTCACCGATGAAGGTAGAAGTAAGTTCAGCAACGCGGGCGTTTTCAGCATCAAGGACGGCAAAATTGACTACGCAGGCATCGCGCAGTACAGGGGCTGGAGCGTGGATCAATTCATAGCGGAAGTCCACCGCTATGCCCCCACTCCCGTTCCCGTGGACAATGCTACCCATGATCTTTCTCTACAGGGGCAGCATGCCCGTTTTACAGTCGAGGTTGACATGATAAACAGGACGCCGTGGAAAGCAAGCATCGGGCCAGGTGCCCGGCTCTTGCAGCAGGTGAAGGTGCGTACCTGGGTGAAGAAGGTGGACAGGTATGGGTTAGGATGGGATGCGGATATCCTCGGTCTCTCCCTAACTCAGGAGGAGTACGACCGTATGCAGGCGGGCAGTGGCCGCTACCTTGTCTTTTTGACTAATCTCGGAGAGCAGGGCGAATGCCCCATGGGGGTGCCACAGGATTACTTCGCTCTGCAAGGGGGCAAGGGCGGCATATTCGAGGTCAAGGACGGCAAGATCGGCTATTCGGGTATCAGCGGCTACGAAGGCTACTCGCTGGACAAGTTCAAAGAAGCGTTACAGTGGGCGGTGCCCACACCTATACCTTACCCAACAACAGAGAGTAAATACCCGCCGCCTACACTCGCGGACTCGATACGGAGGCTCGACATTATCGCCAGGGTAGAGATTGTCTCGTCAGGCGAGGCCAGCCCTACAGACCCGAATTCGACAACATATACCTTCAAAGTCCTGGACTGGCTCAAGAAGCCCGACTGGTATTCGGCTGACACAGTTCGCGTGTCTGATGCCGGTTACAAGGCCTGCCAGCTTTCGCTTGGCAAAGGCCCATACATAATCTTCCTGGAGCCAGGCCAAGACTCGCCTCAGTATAATCCTGGGCATGCCGACTATCATCTCGGTTCAGTCTACGGCATCCGCGACGGCATAATCGAGTACGGCGGCCGCATCGGCCAGTCTGTGGACAAAGTTGAAGCGGATATACGCACCGCCGTGGCCCAGCCTAATAAGTGACTTGTAGCCTGCTCTCAATCCCCACAGCACGCTCACCTGGTCCGTATCTTCGCCGCGTCCAGTTGCTATGCAACCACTTCCTGCGCCCCGACCGGCACCTTCATCGCATGGCGTGCCAGCAAGATGGCTGACAGTGTCATAAGCAGCACGCTTGGGATGGTAGAGGCCCAATTGCCCACGACATCGGCCACCGGCATGACGATAGGGAACATCAGGTAGCCAAACCACATTAGAGCCAGCCAGAAGCGCGCTACCGGTTGCGGCCAGATCCCGTTTAGCGCGTAAGCAGAGACGATCCAGGCCGGGAAGATGAGCAGCGTCAAGTCGTGAGGGTTGAGATGGAGCGAGGTAAGCACAGCCGTGATGCCCGTAACCGCCCATAGCAGGTCGTAGGCTGGCTGATTTGGGCGTATCTGACCTACTGCTGCTGTGGTGCCGCTTGTGCCACTAGTGCTCCGCGCCCGCAGCCAAAGCCACGCAATAAAGGCCGCCGATGCCAGGGTGAGCAGCAGGTATAGAGGCGTTACAAACCCAGGTGCCCAGCCGCCGAGCAGGTTTGTGGCAAAGCCGCGCCAGTTGTGCATAATGGCAGGGTCAATAGCACCACCCGAACCTTGCCAGTTTGCAACGCCCGCCAGCAACTTTGCGTAATCCCATGGCCAGCCCGGCCCCAGCACAGGCATAACCGCCACGCACAGGGCTGCCATTGCGCCCCCAAATGTCACGAGCGCCTTCCACCGGCCCTGCAACAGGAGCACAAGACCAATAACCGGCAGTAGCTGCGGCTTGAGCGCCACCAGCACGAGGGCCAGCCCCGTCGCCACATCGAGCTTGCGCCTGGCAGTGGCATAAGTGAGGCACAGGCCCAGAAGCACAAGCGGCGAGTTCTGCCCCAGCACGAATGAGCGTATCAGAGGCGAGTAGGAGACTAATGCCAGCGCCACGAAGAAAATCGCACTGCGCGGCACGGGCAACGCTCGCTGCATCACCCACAGCGATAGGCCCACCATCGCCAGCATGAACAGGTCCCATATGGTGAATATCGCAGAAACATGCAGGCCCACGAGGGGTGTAGTCAGCAGCGCCTCGAATGGCAGGTGGTTGTATGGGAGGATTTCGTCGGGGCCGAGCACAAAGTAGGGAGCAAGCACTTTGTTCTGGGCAGTGTGCTGCACGGTCAGGTCGTAAAGTCGCGGCCCGTTGCCCTCGTGGATCACCAGTGCGCCTGTAAGATTGGATACAAAGTCGGTGTGGCGCACCAGCCCCTCGGAGCCGTGGCTGCCGGGAAGGCGGCTGGTAGCGATCCAGTTCATCACCGCGCTGAACAAGAACATCAGCGGCACCACAAAGCCCATCACCCTGAAAACAGACCGCCTGAGCAGTGCCGTATCTAGCCCGTAAGATGTAACTTTTCCTTCCGTTGAGTTCATCATTTTTCTTCCATCGAAGTCGGAAGGTTCATTGGAACTCTCCTCTTGCCCTGCTCATAGACATATTCTAGTTCCTACACATGTCCAGCTTTTCACTCGCACTGAACTACCTACGCTTCAGCATCAATACTTGCCGGGTTGCCCCACCTTCCAACCATGAATGGTATGGGAGAAAACCAATTTGCTCGTAACCTATCACCGGCAGATCGTTGACCATATACACCGGGTCGATCACCGCACCGGGTGGGTGGCTGGCGTAGGTAAAATCTCCCGTTTCGCGGATATGCTGCGCGCCACTCCTGAAGTTGTACCAGTTCTCCCATTCGTTTCCGGCCCTTATCTGGTTCACCTTCGCTCCTTGCGCGACGAGGCCCTCCGCAGCCTGCCAGCGGACCATCGCATGTTCTTTGTAGTCGCGTATGGCGAGCAGCGAGAAAGCCGCGAGTGGCAGGAGCACCCCCCAGCGCCAGTTGCGCAGAGGGGATATTTTACTATCGCCTCCACTGGCGCTCTTGTCAGGGTCGGCACCAGAGTGGCCCATCCTGCGGAGACTCGGTATCATGAGCACGGGCAGCACAGCCAACCAGTAACGGTCAAACACTAAAGGCGTTATCACCAGCACCACGCCGGAGATCATGAACGCTAGCGCGTACGGCACAAAAGCGGCGTCCTGAACGTGAGAATTGCGCGAGGGTTTGGCCTTGAGGTAGCCCCCTACCTGCCTGATCCAGAGGACGAGATTGAGGCTAAATACCAGGCCACCCATTACTCCAAGGAGCGCCCATACTAACTGGTTCCACACCTGGTTGGCATCATAAGCATACATCAGCAAGCCCGTGCTGTTTACAACGTTGCCGTTCTCAGGGAACAGGCTGCCAGTGTAGCGGAGGCTCTGGAATTGGTAGTAGGCTATTAAGGCAAAGACGGGCATCGCCCAGATAGCGCGGCGTGGCAGCCTCAGAAGCGGAGCCAGGGAAAGGCCCAGGCTCGATACCAGCCACCCTATGCGCAGTAGGCGGTCGTCCAGATAGCGGAGCGGCTCGCTCAGCCATATTTTGTACACCGAGGCTACCGGTATGTTGACGAGGGGTACTGGTTGGAAGTGTTCCCATACCGCATAACCCACCACGGCTGCCACGGGTATCGCCACAATCGCCAGAGCCTGCCGCCACGTCCAACGGCGCGACAGCCACAGAAAGCCCAGTGCCGCGATGATAGCCAGTATGCCATACTGCCTGGTGAGATAGGCGAGCGCGGTAGCTGCCCCTCCCAGCCACAGCCAACGTTCGCCGTGCCCCTCCAGCCCGCGTATGTACAGCAGGCACGCAGCCAGGGTGTAGAACAAAAACGTCACATCCGTCATGAAGCTGTAGCTAATATAGACATATATGGGGTTGAAGCCGAGCAGTGCCACGCCGAAGAGGGCAGGCCCAGGCTGCACGTGCAACTGCCTCAGCAGCAGATAGAAGGTGACCAAGCAAGCTATGCTCATCGCCATGTTTGCAACTGTCAGCACTGTGAAAGTGTTGCCAAACAAGGCTGCCCATAAAGCGCCCCACGCGAGATGGCCGATGGCTATAGCCTGCACCCACTCGTGGGGCTTGTAGGCCAGATGAATCAGATCGCTGACCGACTGAGAGTATGCCCAATCATCGGTCACCGGGTAGATGCGCGAGGGTGGTATAAGCGCCAGCACCCCTATGAACCCTGCGATGATGATCCCCAGATTGAGCAGGTCCGCCCTCAGGCGCACATGCAGGGTGGGCAATGCCACTACGTTATTCGCTTTGGATGCGGCAGTTGCCACACGGCTCTCCTGGGTGTCCCTTCAAAATTGCAACTCGTTTTATTTCCTGCTGATGACCTTTGACCGGAGTGCCCTGGCAATCTCCGCTTCCACACCGGCTTCGTCCTCCATGCCACGGCCGTTGAGCATGTCCGCCATCCATTGGTGCAACTCCGGCGTTTCGGGTTGCATGCTCTTGGACATAAGCGTATCTCGCCAGGCCTTGTCAGGCTCATCATGCGCGGCGAAACCCTGCGCCGTTCGCAGATACTCGCCTCCAATAGGGAAGAAAGTGCCCGCCGAGCGATAAGCCTCAGCCGCCTGAGCCACCTGACCATGCGCCTCGTAGACGCCCCCTCTCAACGTGTCGGTAATCTGTTGCATTTGCCTATCTGGATTATGCGCCTCGCCAAGTCTCGCCGTAAACCGCTCCATGCTGGCCGCAAGGTCTACATCAGGCCGCACCTCACGGTAGAGAGTTATACGCTCGAAATGAGCTACCTCGATCCATCGTGTATCGTGGGCCATTGCCTCCGGTAGGTCAAAGTCAAAGCTGACTACCCAGTAGAGCGAGCCTTTAGCATGCCGCTCAAAGAGCATAGGATCCATCATGCTATATACGGCGGCTGGAGGCGTCCCTTTCCAGTAAAAGTTGCTTACTGTGGGATCCCAACCCGCAAAGATAACGGCATCGTCTGACCTGGCACGCTCTGACAAATAAGTTGAAACACTGCGCAGATCCGGTCTGTATACCAGACTCGACTGGGTGTAGTCGGTGCTACGGCTGTACACACCGTATCCGAAAGGTAGGCTGAAGACGATGATAATAATCATCACGATGGCCCTCCTCGCTGCGAAGGCGGAGAAGCCCAGCCGCATTGCAGCCATTCGCAAGGCCGAGAGTATAGCTGCTACGCCGTTGCTGATGAGCAGGAAGTAGAATAACATCGTGAACAGCGCGTAACGTTGGTACACAACGTTAGTAGTGCTCAGTATGGAGAGCAGGACCGGCGGTATTATCATGAAGAGCCAACAGAGATAGCCACCATTCCTTTTTCTCAGGCGTAGGGCCGCATATGTACCGGCGACCGCAACCAGTAGGAAGATAGCTTGCAGAGTGTGCTCTGTTTCGCCACCCATACCAAATTGCGTGAACCAGGCAGTCAGCTCCTTTATAGACGCCAGTGGTGCGGTGGCGGGTAGCTGTTTCAGATCAGGGGCAGTACGGGGCACCTGCAAGAGGTCCGACAGCGCGAGCAGAGAGGCTAAGCCGGTAAACGCCAGCGAAAGGGCGGGGGCTATAAGCCTGCGCAGTCCCTCTTCCCTGGTACGACTGGACCGCCATACTTTCCATAGCACCCACAACAGATAAGGGGCGAGCGCCGGTAGCACGAGTGTCAACACGTTGTAGGAGTTTGCGATGTTGGTGACTGTAACGATGGCAAAAGCAGCCCACCATACAGCCTTGCCCGTAGAGTCAGCCTTGAGCAGGCAGTAAACAGATAGCCCGGTAAGGAGCGTGAGCATGGCGTAGGGCCGTACATCCTGGGAGTAGTTGAGATGTACCGCCGAAAGCGCCAGGAGCAGGGCCGCTATCAGGCCCTGCAAGCGCCCGAATACCTGTCGCCCTATGCCATAGATTACAAGTATAGAGAGAGAGCCTGCGAGGGCGGAAGGCAGCCTCACCAGCGCAGCGGAAGCTGTGGGATCTACCGGCTGGATGCTCAACCAGACGATCAGATAGTGGAGGGGTGTCTGCACCTGCATCCAGCCGAAGCGGTCAGTCAGTATAGCCTTTAGCCCGCGTTGCGCGACTTCTATGGAGGCCGTCTCGTCAAACCACAGGCTATGACAATCCAGGCAATAAAGGCGCAAGGCGAGGCCGAGCAGGAATATGCCTGCCAGGGCGAGCCATGTTGGTTGTACACGTGTGGGGGAGATAAGTTTCAGGTGCATGTGAATCCTGGCCGGAGAGGGAAGTAGGCATGAGCAGTGCATGCGCATGAGAGAAGTTCAGTTCTGCCGGAGCTTGCTACTATGCAGACTAATTCGGCAGAACCTTTCCGATTGTGCCGGTGCGAGAGAGCGTTACTGAGCATCAACGGCTTCATGGTGCAGGCGAGTAGCATCTTATACAAGAGAAGGGTCCTAATTCGTTCTGCTCAAGTTTAGCAGCGAGCTAGCCCAGAAGGAATAGCCACACAGGGCCATAGGGGAGGTGACTTAGGTACCATAAGTACACGATCTGAGGGACAGTGGCGGAAATCGGTGTTATGTGGTTCGCAGCCCGCAGCTATTTTGCCAGTTGGTATGCAACCTGCTGCTCCGTGCCCATCTGACTGGGAAAGGCTTCCTCGGCGAGCAATTGGGAAAGCAGCGAATGGAT
>JBBSIK010000025.1:0-12480 GCA_038232115.1 Chloroflexia bacterium | reverse complement strand
GAAGCGTGAAATGTGATGTGGTTCGCTAAATAGAGTCTCTTGGTATCTGGAACCCGTATTTAGCAAGCCACTTCGCGTTTCACGTTTCAGCCTCTCCTCCGTTCTACTGTTTCTCTGTCGGGCATTGCAGCTACACCCTGGCCCTCGATGGCGCATGCGGCGGCGGCGTGGGCGAATAAGGCGGCTTCGCATAAGTCACCTATTTCGATGTATCTGGTGAATAGGGCGGCAGCGAACACGTCACCCGCGCCGGTGGGGTCAATACTGCGCGCAAGTTGAGCCGGTACCATACAGAGTGCGTCGTCAAGCGCCATATATGCTTCGCCTGCACCTTGCGTGATGGCTGTCAGGCGCGCCAGGGCGAGGTATTCGGTGATGAGGGTGGCATTGCCGCCGAGGTCTTCCGTGCTGAGTACCAGGAAGGCATTCGGCGGTAGGGTCTTCAGCGCGGTTGGCACCGGATACGCCGAGTGTGTGACCCGACCAGCCGTGTCCCATGTCCGCATCCAGCCCTGGGGGGTGATGCCCAGTAACCCCTTCGTGAAAGCCTGGGGTAAATCGTGCCTCAATTCCTGCGCGATTGGCCCCAGATGAAGGATAGGCGCAGACCTCCACGCAAGTGGCACATCGTCCAAACCCAGGCCGGTCGCATGGGCATTTAAAACCTGCGTGCGCCGCCCGGCACCGTCGTACCTGTTACTGAAGCTCGTGGTAAGATGCGATGGCACTACTTTCAGCCATATCCCCGCGTCGCGCAGAAGATCGAGCATTCCCGCGTCCTCAGTAGCGCAACTTGTGACTACAGCAGCCTGTAAGCCAAGCTTCTGTGCCGCAAGCGCCGAGTAAGTCGCGGTCCCACCGAGCGCAACATCCCCGCCCGGCAGCAGGTCTTTGCTGATGTGGCCGACGACCATGTAGTCTGGAGTTGTAGCTGCTGGATCGCTCATGCTGCCAATATAAAAAGTGGGCAGCCACCCGGCTGCCCATGAAGGATGGAACCGGCTTACTTTGGCAGCACCACGACGCGGCGGTCGGGATCGAAGCCACTCGACTCTGTGGTGACGTTGGGATCCTCGGCAAGAGTCATGTGGACGATGCGACGCTCCTGGGCGGACATCGCCTCTAGTGGAATGGCCTGCTTGCGAGTCTGCACCTGTTCGGCGGTGCGACGTGCCAGGTTGATAAGCGCGTGCTTGCGCCGCAACCTGTATCCTTCTACATCCACCACGATACGTGCCCACAGGTCGGTCTGACGGCTGAGTATGAGGTTCACCAGGAACTGTATGGCGTCAAGCGTCTCGCCACGGCGGCCAATGAGCGTTGTCTGGTCGCGCTCGTTGAGGTCCACCACATTGAGTACAACCGAGTCCTTGTCATCGGCGAAAGCGGCATCTCCCTCTTCGTCCTGTGTGCGACGCACAATGCGACCTCTGATCTTCATGCCCAGCAATATCGTCTGCAAGATTTCGGCGGCCTGGGGTGCTACTGCCTCCTGTGGCGTTGCCGCGTCGCCCTCGGGCACTGCACCCGCCTGCAATGAGCTATCCAGCTCTATCTCGCCGGGTATATTGGGATCATAGTTAGGGTCGGGGCGAGGTGGCATAGCTTCTTGCCGCCCGTAGCGGTTGCCCATGCCCCCTTGTGGCCCCCTGTTCATACGTCCGCCGCGATCACCCTCCAGGTCGCCTCCGCGACGCCCGGTCATACGCTCCTGGCCGCGTCCAGGGCCTCTGTCGCTCCGCTCGCTACGATTAGGGCTATCTGCACGATTACCTGGCTCTATAGTATCGCGCTCTGCACTGTTGACTTTGTCACGGTAGGGGGCTTCCTGGCGTCGTGGCCGGGGCGAAACTTCCTCCTGCGAAGATGCCCCAGGCAAGTCAGGGGCGGTCACTCTTACCAATACTTCGTCACCGCCGGGATCGGTTGAGAGCACCTCTACTTTTACCTGGTCCCGCGAACGTCCTAGTTGCTCGAGGGCCAGTCTGACAGCTTCGTCAACGTTGCGCGCTTGTATATCCACTTGTCGCAAAACTCTGTTCCTCCCTCAATCTTTAGTCGAAAGTTGAAAGTAAAAAGTGTAAAGAAGCAATACGCACTCTCAACTTTTCACTTTCAACTTTCGACTCGTTTATCGCTTGCTTTTCTTCCTGCGTGGAAGGGGGGTTGCGCCGTTCGAGCCGTTTACCTCGTCGCTACCTTCAAGGCCGTTGCCGGAGGCTCGGTACTTGAGGTCGGCTGCGTACTTCATGGTGGAAGTTGGTACTTCCCGAGGCTCGTGAGCGTTGCTGTCCTGGGCGCTACCGTATACGCTGCCCTTGCCCTTTCCTACGGGCTGTGTGGCCGCGCTGTTGCTGCCGTTCGCGGTCCTGGCGCGATTGCCTCCCCTGAGCGCGGTCGAGCCACCGGTGATACGGGGCACCTCGGCGGTGGCGCTTACCCTACGGGTTGGCTCGTCTGTCTCGTTCGGCTGCTCAACGGCTGCTTTCTGCGCCTCTTGAGCCTGGACGGCCTTGTTCATCATCCAATTCATCACGCCCGCACGTCTGGGCACTACCGCCACGCCGTCCGCCGATTCGGGCATAGGCGGGGGTGGTAGAGGCAAGAACGCCTGCTTGCGAGGAAGGAAACCGAGGCCCGGCAAGTCGGGCAGGGTACCAAATCCGGTGATGAAGTATTGTTGAGCGGCGCCAAAGAGACTGGAGAAGGCCCAGTAGATCACGTTGCCCGCCGGGAAGCCCCACGAGATAAAGACGATGTACAGTGGCATGAACTGCATCATGTTCTGCATCATCTTCTGCTGCGAGTCCATAGGCATGCTGGGATCGCGCACTGGCATTGACATGCGGCTCTGGATGAATTGGAATATGCCGGAGAGGACGGGCCATATATGCACAGGATCGGCCAGTGCGAGGCTTGGCACCCACAAGAATGATTGTGAGAAATTTGCGGCGGTGTTGGCCCAGCCGGGGTTCCAAAGTGCCGCCTGTAGCTCAGCCATGTGCTGAGCTATCTCCGGAGCCGTGCCCGTATGCACGTCCAGGGTGAAGCGAAGCGCGCTATATAGCCCAATGAAGATGGGGAGCTGGATGAGCATCGGGAAGCAGCTTGCCGCCGGGTTGATGCCATACTGTGCGTACAGTTTCATTGTCTCTTCTTGCTGCTTCTGCCGGTCCTTGCCGTGCTTCTTCTGTATCTCTTTGATGAGTGGCTGTATCTGCTGCATGTTCCGCGACGACTTCAGCGCCTTCATGGTGAGCGGCACAGTAAGCAGCCTCATGAGCACGGTGAAGATGATGATTGCCAAGGCGGGTTGTTGCACCACCGAATTGATGCCCACCAGGACGTTGAGCAGTATGTGCCAGAATGATTCCCAGATTAGAGTTAATACACTCACTATTAGCTTCCTATACTCAGGTTAAACTTTGGGTTGCGGACTCGATGAACGATCCAAAATCTATAATCACGGCACCGGGTCAATGCCGCCGTCGTTCCAGGGGTTGCAGCGCATGATGCGCCACGCGGCCATTGCGCCGCCTTTGATGATTCCGTACTTTTCTATCGCCTCGTAGCCATAGTGCGAACAACTTGGGTAGAACCGGCAGGTGTTGGCCGGCAACGCGAGCGAGATGGTGCGCTGGTAAAGGCGTATAATCCACAAAAAGGGCTGTCTCGGCATCTTCCCGATGCTCATGGCTTATTCCTTACGATGGCTTGCACGTCTAGGGTCGCGTCAACAACTTGAGGCCGTGGCTCTAGAGCCTGCCTCTTCTCTATTATACGCGATTGGGCCGCTTCAGTTTCGGAAGAATCAAGAGAGGAATTAGCGAAGAGCCTGCCACGAGAAAGAAGCTCGTCCATCTCCTCGCCTACACTATCGCTTTTCATTTCCACTATCGCGGCTCGTGCGATCCAAACGAGGTCAAACCCAGCTTTTATATGAGGGAGCCGCACACGTAGGGCCTCGCGTATCAGGCGTCGTGCTCGGTTGCGCTCGACGGCCCCGCCCACCTTCTTGCCTGCGATAAAGCCGCAGCGCACGATGCCTTGCCTGTTAGGTGCAGCGTTCAACACCATCAAGGGACAAGCCCAGCTGCGCCCCTCTTGCCTGACCCGCTCGAACTGACTGCTGCTCTTGAGTGTCTCCACAATCGAGGACCGAGAAGTGAGGACTGAGGATTGAGGGCCGAATAGTAAACACTCACCACTGGCTCCTCGCTCCTCATCACTTCTTTAGCTGACGCCCTTCTGCTCATCGCTGACTGTTAGTCTCCAGCGGCCCTTGGCACGACGCGCATTAATAACGCGGCGGCCTCCCTTGGTACGCATGCGAGATAGGAAGCCGTGCTCGCGCTTGCGAGGTATACGCTTTGGTTGGTAAGTACGCTTGACCATCCTCTTGTGTCTTCTCCTATTCCTGAGTTGCCGCTAAAACGGCGCAATTAGCCAGTGTAAAAATACCATGCCATTATACGAGATGCCTGGGGGATAGTCAAACGCCGCCGAGGCGGGTAAATATTCAGAATAGGGGTAGAGCAATTGAGTATACTACCTGTCCAAGACCCACCGCCCCCGCTTCGCTCATGCCCCTCTCACGCGTAGGAGGGGAGAAAGAGAGGTGAGAAATGGGGGACACCCGCCGCCCATCATTGATGGGCACCCGCCCGTCATGGGGCCTGCGCCCCCTGCACCCCCTTTACACCTCTACTCTGAACACTTACGGAGGGGCCAGGGACCGGGAAATAACATTCTTAGTACTTCTGTAAGCATCGTCCGCTATAATTGAGTAAGGCGTCGAACCGCGCCACATGCTTTTATTTGCAAGTCTCAAGTCTAACGTAAAATTGAGGAGTGATATGGCAAGCCAATTAATGGGCGCATACCCCGCGCCACCTTTCCCCGACGGGTTGGACTGGATTAACAGTGGCGGCAGGCCGCTCTCTCTGGAGGATTTTCGCGGCAAGGTGGTGCTGCTAGATTTCTGGACCTACGGCTGAATCAACTGCGTCCATATACTGCCTGCCGTGAGCCGGTTAGAAGAGAAATATAAGGACGAGCTTATCGCAATCGGTGTGCATTCCGGTAAGTTCATAGCCGAGCGTGTCACCGAGAATATCCGCATGGCGGCCCGGCGACTGCACATCCACCATCCTGTGGTCAACGACCGCCACTTCCGCACGTGGCGAGCCTATAATGTGCAGGCATGGCCCACCGTCATTCTGGTCAGCCCCGACGGCCAATACATAGGTCAGCACTCCGGCGAGTTCGCGTACGAGGACTTTGATGCCCTGATAGGCAAGGCTATCGAGCTTTACGACCAAGCAGGCTTGATAGACCGCCATTCCCTCAACTTTCCACTCGACCCCGAGCCTGCTGTTGACTCGCTACTTCGCTTTCCCGGAAAAGTACTAGCCGACCCCGCTGGTGGCCGTCTGTTCATCTCGGACACCGGCAACAACCGCGTGCTTGCTGTGCAGGTTGGCAACGACGGTCATGCGACGGTTGCCCAAACAGTAGGCAGTGGGGCGGCAGGCATGCAGGATGGCGCTTTTGTGACCGCCTCCTTGAACAGCCCTGAAGGTCTGGCCGTTAGCGGCGATACTCTCTACATAGCCGATAAGGAGAACCACTCCATACGTGCTGCCCACCTGAATACCGGCACTCTGGAAACGATAGCGGGCACAGGAGAGCAGGGACGTACCCGTGTAGGTGGCCTCGGCAGATCGGCTGCGCTCAATTCGCCGTGGGATCTGCTCGTGCGCGATGGTTGGCTCTATATCGCCATGGCAGGCACGCACCAGCTATGGCGCATGGAGCTTCGCACGGGCGAGGTGGCTCCGTTCGTGGGCAGTGGCCGCGAGAATATAGAAGATGGTCCGAACGCACGCGCCGCGCTAGCCCAACCCAGCGGTCTCACAACGGATGGGCAGCGCCTGTTCTTTGCTGACAGCGAGTCCAGTGCCATACGCGCAGCCGATTTCGACCCAGCCGGATACACGCAAACGTTGATCGGCGAAGGTCTGTTTGAGTTTGGCGACAAGGATGGTAAAGGAATGGCGGTGCGCCTGCAACACTGTCTCGGCGTGAGCTACCACAACGGCAAAGTGTACATAGCTGACACGTACAATAACAAGATAAAGACGCTCGACCTATCCACGAATGAATGCACCACCAGCCTCGGCTCCGGTGAAGATGCCGACCTCTACGAGCCGGGTGGTCTGGACGTATGGGTGGGCGCAGATGGCCGTGCCGATCTCTACGTGGCCGATACCAACAACCATAGAGTGCTGCGCTCTATGATTAGCCCCGATGGCAAGCTTTTGCCGCCTGTGCCGCTAACCATCACCGGCTAGGCAGTATGCGCGTTTATTCTAAGAGACCTGGCACTTGCCCTTCGGAATCCGGTGAGGAATGACAAGGGTCAGGTTTCTTTTAGTGTGCATCAAGTGAGCGCCGAGAATAGAGGCTAGTCTGTCTCGCTCGAGCCTGTGCTCTCCGTGTCCGCCCCACCCACCGCCTCTGTGCTGGTCTTATAGTCCCAGCCTCCGTTTTGGAAGCCGCGTGCGCGCTCACCTTCCTCCCATGGTTCTACTGTGCCAATCGACTCGCGTGTCTCGCCATCCGTTGCGGGCGTCTCAGGCACTACGCTACTGAAGTTATACGGCGATCTTACGTCTTCATTCTCCGGCTGTTCGTCTCTCTGATTGTCCATCATTTTTCTCCTTGTTGAATATAGGGTGATCTTACGCTGATGCTGGATGATGTCTGTGGAGGTATGATCGTTAGCCTTCGATTTGGGGACCGAGTACGCTCAACCCGTACCATATGGCAGCTCCATCTTCAATGAGACCCGCTATCACGTTGGGCACGTGGAGTTTCCCACTTGCAAAATGGCGGTAGGCAGTGCCTGCGTATGAACCTATTACGGCTCCGACCCCACCCGCGATTGCCCCTGCTGCAACAGGCTCTTTGCGCCCTGCGGATAGCGCGCCCCCTGCGAGGGCACCCGAAGCGATGCGCGCCACGAGTGGTAGGGCTGTGGTGCGGTCGGGGACGAAGGGCAACTTGTCCCCTATCATCTCGCCGCCAGCCGCTAATCTAAATCCCATATTCACGTTTTCCGATGCCAGCCACGAGAACTGCGTCTTCTTGAACTTCTTGGGCTTGTTCATGGCATAGTTGCTGATCAGCACGAGCGCCGCCGCGGAACGCAACCCTGCGATTATGCCCAACTGCAGGGCCAACTGTAACGTATCTGTTTGGGAAGACTTCATGTAGTAACCTCTCTTATGGACGATGGACGACAGTTGTATCACGGGGAATCTACTGCTATTATGTTGCTTGCGATCCCCTGACCGGCTTTACCGCAACTAAAAGCACGTTCTACGCCACAACTCTGAGAAAACCTGGTCGGGAGCGACAGAGAGGGAACACAATATGGACGTAAAACCGGTGACACTGGAAGGCCGGGTGGTGCGCCTTGAGCCGCTCAGTCTCGATCACGCCGCCAGACTCATGGAAGTGGCAGACTCCGAGATTTTCACTTATATGTGGGGCAAGCCTGCAAACTGGACCCTGAAAGATTTTCAGACATATGTGCAGCGACTTCTGAGTACGCCCGATATGTGCCCGTTCGCCATCGTTTTGCGGGAGAGCGGACAGCCGGTGGGCGTGACTACCTACATGGAGATACGCCCTATGCATATGGGGCTGGAAATCGGCTCCACGTGGCTTGCCCGACCATACCAGGGCACCAAGGTGAACCCCGAATGCAAATACTTGCTGTTGCGCCACGCCTTCGAGTCGCTGGGGGCGGTGCGCGTGCAACTTAAGACCGACGGGCGCAACCTCCACAGCCAGGCCGCTATCGCCAAGCTAGGCGCAAAAAAGGAAGGTGTGCTTCGCAAGCATGTCATCCTGCCCGATGGATACATACGCGACACCGTGATGTTCAGCATCACGGAGGAAGATTGGCCGCGTGTAAAGGCCGGTCTAGAGGCGCGTCTGGGCTACGTGCCGGGGGCTTAGTGACTGCCATGCGAAAGAAGTTTTCTCTGAAACAGATCAATGCACTCAGCCAAGATGACTTCGTGTATGCGCTTGACTTTTTGTTTGAAGGCTCTCCCTGGATCGCTGCCCGTACCTGGGAAGCGCGGCCACTCGGGAGCGTGCTTGCCCTGCATGAAGCACTCTGCTCGACTATGTACGGTGCGGGGCATGACCGGCAGGTGGCGCTTATCCAATCGCACCCCGATCTGGTGGGTAAGGCGGCGCTGGCGGGTACGCTCACTCCTGAGTCGGCGGGCGAACAGGCATCGGCTGGTCTCGACCAACTTTCGCCAGAGGAAGGTGCCCACTTTGCCCAACTGAACGCGGCCTACCATGAGCGATTTGGCTTCCCCTTCGTCATCTGCGTGCGCGAGAACAAGGAAGAGGGCATACTGGCAGGCTTCGATGCGCGCCTCAACAACAGCCGTGATGCAGAGATAGATGCCGCGCTGGGTGAGATAGCCAAGATAGCGTGGTTGCGGCTGTTGGACGTGGTGAAGGTGGAGGAGGATGGCGGCCCTGCTCGTTAGTACAAGGCTGATTCAAAGTGGCAGGTGTTACAAAGAACAGGACGGGAGCCGCACCTTGTCATTCCGAGCGCAGTGAGGACTGATACGACCAGTTTGATGTAAGTGTTCAGAATTGGGGTGCAGGGGCTTCGCCCATGCGGGGGAGTGGGGTGTCCCCACATCCTCATTCCTCTTTTTATTCTCCTCTCCCACGCCTGGAAGCAGAGCAAGAGAAAGGAGAGGAGGGAGGTGTGGGGGGCACCCGCCCGTCAGGGGAGTACCCCTGCACCCCCTGTGTACCCCTATTCTGAACACTTACGGTAATATGCTGCCTGGGTTAAGTTGCGCCAGCGTGCTATAATAGCGTGTTCTTTCTGGCACTCTTTGCACTAGTTCGTTAGGCCGTGTAATCTTTTAACTAGAGGGAGTTCAAATGCGCCCATTGAGTCCATCAGATCGCTTCACGATCGCAGGTCCTCATGTTGTTCACGAGACGATGGATGATGAAGTAGTCATCGTGAACTTCGTCACAGGGGCCTACTACAATCTTGAAAAACTCGGCACCGTTACCTGGAGCTATATCCAGGCCGAATCGACTGTTGGAAGCATGATAGTGAGTCTGCTCGGCCAGTATGCGGCTTCGGCCAATGAAGTGGAGCAGGCGGTCGAGGGCTTACTGAGAGAATTGCAGCAAGAAGACCTGATCCGTGCGACCGAATCCGAGCCTATCGAGAACCAGGGGATTGACGCTCCGACCATGGCTCACACCAGGCAGCCATTGGCGAACACCACATCTCCGACTTCTGCTGCAGGCAAGCTGCCGTTTGAGCAGCCGATCTTGCACAAATACACCGATGTGCAAGAGATGATGTTGACGGATCCTGTTCACCAGGTAGCTCCATCGGGCTGGCCCAACCGCAAATAATATGCATGTCAGCAGCAACCAGTCTATTCCCTGCTTCGAAACCGTCTACGCGTTGGCCACGCAAGCCGCCCAGGCGGCAGAGGGATTCGTCGAACGGGCATATTGCATTGGTGGTTTTACTATCCGTTTGCTGTTCGCCGGGCCGGCGCTGGTGCCGCTGCTCAGCCCGGCCCTAGCACATCTGGAAATAGCACCCTCCCTTGACGCGGACTTGACTGTCGCCCTATGGGACAGCGCTTCGACTGGAATCGCTCCGGCGTCTTTGTCCCATCTGGCGAACGCCAGCCCTGCGTCATGGTCTCGCTCTGCCGCTTCGTCGCCCACGAACTACTTCCTGCTGGACCCGGTAACAGCGACCCTCAGCATGCTCGATTACACGAGCGATAGGGGCGTGCTCTGGATGCCCGACGCTCGTGCCATCACGACACATGATAAAGCTATGCCTGTCCACCGGCTCTTGTGTGGTTGGATGCGCGCGCGCCAGCAGTACAGTGTGCATGCTGCGGCAGTTGGAGGTGCGGAGGGTGGCGTTCTGTTGCTCGGAAAAAGCGGGGCAGGCAAGTCGACCACAGCACTCGCTTGCCTGGCAGCCGGCTACGACTTCGCTGGCGACGACTGTGTGCTGGTCCGGCCTGGGTCTGTGCCATTTGTCAGCAGCCTCTACAACTCCACCAATCTGACCGAGGATTCGTTGCGGTGTTTCCCGCAACTGGCCGGCGCAGTGCAAAACCCCACCCGCCCTAATGACGAGAAAGCTCTGGTGCTGCTTTACGATTGCTATCCGGACCGTATTGCACGAGGCTTCCCACTGCGCGCCATTCTGCTGCCGCAGATTACGGGTCGAGTAGAGAGCAGGCTTTGCCCCGTCTCGCCCGCAACCGGCTTGATCCATCTTGCTCCTAGCGCTATGAGCTGGCTATTATACGGTGGGCCGCAGGACGCCCCTTCGGCTGTCAATACATTAGCAGGGATGGTACAGAGCCTACCGAATTATGTGCTTGAACTCGGTTCGAACATGCAGAGTGTCATCGGCACGGTTCGCTCGTTGCTAAGTAGTATATGAAAGAAGGCCATCAGTTTGGATAACCTGCTTGTCAGCGTCATAGTCCCCGTATACAACGGCGAGCTTTATCTAGCAGCCGCTCTTGACAGCATATTTGCGCAGGATTATAGTCCATTTGAGGTTATCCTCGTAGACGACGGATCGACCGACGAGACCGCCACGATTGCAAGTTGCTATCCTGGCGTGCGCTACTTCTATCAGGCCAACCAGGGTCCGGCCACGGCTCGTAACAATGGTGTGGCAATGGCGCGGGGCGAGTTTTTGACCTTCGCGGACAGCGATGATACCTGCACGCCCAACAGGCTACAAGTGCAAGTGGGATATCTGCTCGCGCATCCCGATGCGGGCTACGTTCTGTCGCACCAGCGGGATTTCCTGGAGCCGGGAGCAATCGCCCCGGCCTGGTTAAGCCCTGAGTTGATGCTCTCCGGCCAGCCATGCTGGGGAACGGGTAGCTTGATGGTGCGCCGGGATCTGTTCTCACAGGTTGGCGGCTTTGACCCGCGCTTTCTCACAGGGGAAGATATAGATTGGTTCGTGCGGGCCAAGGACGCCGGCATCGTAGGCGTTATGCTGCCAGAGACGCTGCTGCTTCGACGCATCCATGGGGCCAACCTGAGCGAGTGCGGGGGCGAGAGCAACCTGTTGAAGATTCTACGGGCATCAATCTCGCGCCAGCGGGCGTACCGTGCCGAGCAACCGGCGGGCGTCGAAGGTGCCTGCGGTGAATAGTACCGCAGAAGTCAGCGTCATAATCTCCGTCTACAATGGCGAGCAATATCTGGCCGAGGCCATCGAGAGCCTGTTGAGCCAGACCTCAGGTATGCCGGAGATTATCGTCATTGACGACGGCTCGACCGATGCCAGCGCCGCCGTCGCCAGGCAGTTCGGCAACGCGCTAAGCTACTGGCATCAGCCAAATGCCGGTCTTAGCGCGGCGCGCAACCTGGGGCTGACTCATGCTAGTGGCGAGGCTTACGCCTTCCTCGACGCCGACGATATCTGGCCGGCCGACCGGCTGACCCACCAGCTATTTGCCCTAGAGTCGGATCCGCATCTCGATATGGTTTTCGGACAGATGGAGCAGTTCGTCAGCCCCGACCTGGATGATGACACTCGGCAGCGCCTGGTCTGCCCGTCCGGTTCAGCCCCATCCTGCCTGCCCACGTCCATGCTTGTTCGGCGTCAGGCTTTCTGGCGCGTCGGCCAATTTGCAGTTGAGGCGCGCAAGGCTCAAGGCATAGACTGGTATATGCGGGCCTGCGAGCAGGGCCTGCGGAGCACGATGCTGGCGGATGTCGTGTTGCACCGCCGCCTGCACAGGAGCAACATGGGCATTACTCAGCCCGATCCAATTGCCTATGTCCAGGTGGTGCGGGCCGCCCTACAGCGCCGCCGTGTGCTACAGGGCGGGAGCGACGATGGATAAGGCACGCATGAGGAAAAAGCTCTGGGCGTATTACGGACGTTATTACCGCGGATCGTTCCGTTTGCTGTTGCTGAGTGTCGTAGCCGTTAGTTGCCAGGCTGTGCTGCTCGTGCCCATCGCTTTCCTTGTGCGCTATGCCTTCGAGGACGCGATCCCTAAACACGAGGTCGGCGGAGTACTCTCGAGCGGGGCGGTCATACTCGGCCTGTATATCGCCAATGGCGGGCTGACCATCTGGACCCGCTACACCATACTAAAAATCACCAAGCAGGCTATTGGACGCCTGCGCGAAGATCTGCTTACCAAGGTATATACCCTTCCGCGCTCCCTCTATATTCGCGCCAACCTGGGCCAGTGGCACAGCGTTATCGTGCAAGATAGCGAACGCCTGGATGTGGTGAGTAATGCGCTGCTGGCGCTCTTCTTGCCGTCACTGGGTGCTTGCCTTGCGCTCAGCACAGTTTTGCTAATCCTCAATCCGTTCCTTTTCGCTTTGCTCGTCTGT
>JBBSIK010000024.1:0-12670 GCA_038232115.1 Chloroflexia bacterium | reverse complement strand
AGCAGGCAACCTACGTGCGTAGCGCGATTGCGGCCCTCAAACCAGGCGACCAGGCAGGTGTGGTCGAGTTCGGGGCCGATGCCCTGGTAGACCGTCCGGTTCTGCCTGACAAGAGCTTGCCCGACCTGGCAAGCTCCCCGGCCACCACCTACAGCAACCTGGCCGCTGCGATACGTCTTGGCCTGGCGGTGGCCCCCGGCGATACGGCGCGCAGGCTCGTGCTCCTCTCCGATGGGCGCGAGAACGTGGGCAGCGCGGAGTGGGCGGCGCGGCTGGCGGCGGCGAATGGCGTACCCGTAGACGTGGTGCTCATGCCCACGCAGAGCGGCCCCGAAGTGTGGGTTGACAGCCTCAAAGCGCCGTCTCCCGTGCGCGAGAACGAGCGAGTCGCCCTCCAGATAGGCGTCTCCTCCAGCACCGACACTACCGCCACCCTGCTCCTGCTGGTGGACGGCACGCCCCTCAGCACCCAGGACGTGAGCCTTGTGCGCGGCGCTAACAGCTTTGTCCAGACGCTGCCCTCCGCCGCCAAGGGCTTCCATACCTACTCGGCTCAGGTGGTGGCCCCGCCCGGCGCCGACACGCGCGCTGAGAACAACCGCTATAGCGCCTTCTCCCTGGTGCTGGGCAAGCCGCGCGTGCTTATAGTCGAGGGGAAAGCCGGGGAAGCCGCCGCCCTGAAAAGCGCCATTGCCCCATCTATCGCCTCCGACGTGGTCGCGCCCTCTGCCATGCCGTCTGATGTGCGCGCGCTGGCGGGCTATGATGGCGTGGTGCTGGTGAATGTGCCCGCATCGTCGTTGACGCGCACCGGGATGGAGAGCTTGCAATCGGCTGTGCGCGATCTGGGCAAGGGGCTAGTCGTGGTGGGTGGCGACGAAAGCTACGCGGCTGGGGGCTACTTCCGCACCCCCCTCGAAGCGATGCTGCCGGTGGACCTGAACTTGCCCGCCAAGCTGGACATACCGAGCGTGGGCATGGTGCTGGTGATAGACCGCTCAGGCAGCATGGAGGAAGGGCACTCGGTCAATGGTGTAGGCGTGACCAAACTGTCGCTGGCTAAGGAAGCGGCTTACAGAGCCGTGGCCCAACTCTCCGGCAACGATTATGTGGGCGTCATCACCTTCGATGAAGCGGCCAACTGGGTGGTAGAGCTACAGGCCCTGGGCGACCCTGCTCAGTTCGAGGGCCGGATACGCGGCATCAGTTCGGGTGGCGGCACCAATATCTATTCCGGCCTCGCGCCCGCAGTCAGCGCCCTCACCGCCAGCAAGGCCCGCAGCAAGCATATTGTCCTGCTTACGGACGGCGTTTCCCAGGGCGGCGACTACAAATCGCTCACTGATAGGATGGCGGCTAACAGTATAACGCTCTCTACGGTGGCAATAGGCTCAGATGCCGACCTGGCTTTCCTGCAAGACCTGGCAAAGACAGGCAAGGGACGCTTCTACCACACCGAGCAAGGCGATACCCTCCCGGAGATATTCGCCCACGAGAGCCATTTGGCCTCCCGTTCCTACCTTATCGAACACCCTTTCGCCCCGGAGCGCACATCTCCATCTCCCATCCTCGACGGCCTGGGGGGCCTGCCTTCTTTGCAGGGCTACGTGGGCACATCGCCAAAGCCCACAGGCCAGATAGCCCTGGTTACAGATGCGGGCGACCCTCTGCTGGCACAGTGGCAGTACGGCCTCGGCAGAGTGGTGGCCTGGACATCGGATGCGAAGGGGCAGTGGGCGCGAGACTGGGTGGGTTGGCAGGACTTCCCTCGCTTCTGGACGCAGGCAATCCGATGGAGCACGGGCGCCGAAGCTGGAAATGCCCTTCAGCCGCGTGTGGCGCTAGAAGGAGGCACAGGCCACATCACTGTGGATGCTGGCCTGCCCGATGGCTCCTACTTGAGCGGCCTCAACATGGGCGCGCAAGTGGTGGCTCCCAGCCAGGTGACGACGAGCGTTACGCTGAAACAGAGCGCAGTGGGCCGCTATGAAGGCACCTTTCCGGCAACTGAGGAGGGCGCGTACCTGTTGCAGGTGCATGCTTCCGGTGCGCCCCTCGGCAGCGTCGGGCAAACCCTGGGCGTGGTGGTGCCCTATTCGCCGGAGTATCGAGGCGCGCCCACTGATGATGGCCTACTATCTCGTCTGGCCTCACTCACCGGCGGTAGGATGCTCGCGCTAGACGATCCCACAGCCACTTTGGAGCACAATCTACCGGCTGCCCGCAGCACTACGGACCTGTGGCCCCTCTTTCTGCTGCTTGCCATATTGCTGCTGCCGTTCGATATTGGTGTACGCCGCGTGGCGCTCTCCAGGGGCGACCTGGCAAGGGTCTGGGAAGAGGTGCGGGGGAGGTTAGGCTGGCGTTCCCGCTCCCGTCCTGTGCTTGCCGCCCCCGGAGCCGGAACGCCCCAGTTTGCGGCGCTGTTCCATGCGAAGGAGCGTGGTCGCGAACGGTTGGAGGTGGAAGGTAGCTCAGGCTCCGCATCTGGGGCGAGCTATCCCGCCGCCGCGGCACGCGACTTGCAACCTGAGGGGCGTACAGGGCGCTATAATTCCGCCAGGCCCTCTCAGCCTCTCGCCTCGCCACCTGTTTCCTCGGCTACCTTTGAAGAAGCAGACGTAGAAGACGCGGAGAGCATGGCAGCACGTCTAAGGCGGTCGCGAGAGCAGCGTCATTAGGTGATCTATATGCAGATTGACACACTAGAATTAATCGCGGGGCGATACAGGCTGGAGGATCAGGTTTCCATAGACGGTCTCGTAGGGAACTTTCCTGTCGAACTCTACAACGCGACAGATGAAGCCCTGGAGAGGCCAGTCACGGTGCAAATGCTCACGGTGCGCGCATCACAGAACAGTAATATGCGGGCACGCTTTCTCCGGCGCGGGCAGCTTGTCGCCTCACTGCACCATCCTGATGTAGACGCCGTTTACGACGCCGGTGAGTGGCAGGGGCGTCCGTTCTGGGTCATGGGCCGCATAGGTGAGTTTACGGCAGCTTCCAGGTATCGGGATAGCGGCAAACCTCCAGACATAGCGAATGCGCTTGGCACCACCCGGCGCGCAGCCGAGGCATTGCAAGCCATACGGGAAGCAGGTCTCACCGATTGGGCCTTCTCCTACCGGGCTGTGTGCTTCTTACCTCATGCTGATGTTTGCCTCATGATCGTTGAAGGCATGGACCAATTGCAGGACCCCGATACTCACGCTGTCTCAAGCAGGCCGGAAGACGATCCGTCTGCCCTCGGCGCGCTTCTGCGTCTCACCCTGGTGGGTAGCACCGATCCAAAGATTGGTGCTGTGTCTGACTTGCCTGCGCCCCTAGCGGCTCTACTGGATCGTATGCAGGCAGGAAGTAGTTCCGGCAAGTTGGCGAGCGCAGGGCAGGTGGCCTCCGCCATATCTGATATAGAGGCGGCATCTAGCCAGGCAACCGAAGCTTACGAGCCTGACCAGGCTTCCCTTGTCGCGCCTGTGCCCATGCCATACTATGGCCCTTCGGATGGTGAAGTGCCGCCCGTACGCGAGCCCGATGCAGGCACCATAGCGCTGCACGAAGCGCCCACGCTAGCCGCATTGGCGGTGCCGGACGGTGATCTCACACGTGCTACATCGCCTGTATTGGCGCAGCCCTATCTACCTCCTTCGCCTGCTTCATCTGCCACTCCCGGTGAGGATCGTCGGCGCGGAAAGTTCTCGCCCGCAATACCACTGCTGGTGATTTTGCTTCTCGGTGCCGGCGTGCTGGTGCTGATCCTGCGACCCCGGCCTGTTGGCGATTTGGCACAGGTGGGGCCTGGCATGGTGGCTGCGCCCGATGTGCGTGGTAAGAGTCTGGAGGAAGCTGGCAATAACCTGGGCGCAGCGGGTTTGCACCTAGGGCAGCATACCCCTATTCATGATGCTAATGTAGCGCCCAACATTATTGCACAACAGGAGCCTGATCCCGGCACGCCTTTGCACTCCGGCGACCCAGTTACGATAACGCTCAGCCTCGGTGCCGAGGTTCCGCTCAGTCCTACTTTCGACCCAACCGCGCCCACGCAGACACCACAGCAACCGGTTGTGGCTCCCACTGAAGTGCCTGCGCCACCCGTTGTCAACTCGCCCGCACCTGCTCCGAAGCCTAAGCCGGAACCACCCGGTCAGAACAAGGACCATGGCACGAAAAAAAAGTAACGGGTGTGTTGAGAGTTGAAAGTCAGAGATGTTAGCTGCTAACTACCGGCCCTGGTAGCCCTGCACCCCGTTACCAAGTATAATCCCGTATAGCGTTGAAGGTGGAGGACATTATGAACGATCAGGCAGTGGATACTTGCGTCTTTTGTAAGCTGGCGAAGGGCATGGTGCGCGCCGATATCGTCTATGAAGACGACAAAGTGGTGGCGTTCAAGGATATACACCCGCAGGCGCCCGTGCACGTGCTTATTATCCCGCGCGAGCACATTACGGCGCTCTGGGAGGTAGACACCACGCACGTACCTATCCTGGGGCGGCTGCTGACCGCCGTCAGTGAGGTAGCGAGCCGCACAGGTGTGCAGGATAGCGGCTATCGCGTGGTGATAAACACGGGCGAAGACGCCGGACAGACGGTGGACCATCTTCATGCGCATCTGCTGGGTGGGCGCAAGCTTGCCTGGCCGCCAGGATGATTTCGGACGCGAGATTTCGGATTTGCTAAAATAGAGATGTCATATGGAGAGCCAGGAGAAAAAGTTCGTGAGCAAAACAGTCTTAGATCCGGGATCCGAAACGCTGACTTCAAAATCCGATGAGGCTGCGCGGCAGAAGCTGATAGCGGCCCTGAGCGAGGGCTGGGTCAAAGAAATAGAAAGCATGCGCGCTTACCGCGAGCTTGCAGGCGTTGAACCCGATAAGGACCGCCATGACATACTCTTGCGGCTGGCCGACACCGAGGAGAAGCACGCCCACTCTATAGAAGGGCGGCTTGTCGAGTTGGGCGCGGCACCACCCAGTATGCCCGACAACATGGTGACGCGCTTTCGCTCGTGGCTCCTACGGCAGGGTGGGCTGGATGCCGCCGTAAACAGGCTGGAAGCCGAAGAAGACAAGGCTGCGGCTCGTTACCAGGCCCAGGCCGCCGATATACCGGATGTAGACTTTCACGAAATGCTCCGCAGCATGGAGATTGATGAAGAGGCCCATGCCCGTGTGCTGCGTTCGATGAACCGGGCTGCGGGGCCTCGCAACGCTCTCGATTTCATGCTCAAGCGGGAGCGGTGGCACACTCGTAGCTCAGGGTGGATGGGCGATGCGATATATGGGGCCAACGATGGCCTGGGCGCTGTGTTTGGCATAGTGTCGGGCGTGTCCGGCGCTACAAAGGGAGCCGAGCACTTTGTGCTGATAGCAGGGCTGGCAGGTATGCTGGCCTCGGCTATTTCGATGGGTTCTGGGGCATATCTGGCCGCCAAGTCGGAGCGCGAGGTGCATGAGGCCGAGATCAATCGGGAGCGCAACGAGATTGAGATGGACCCCGAAAGCGAGCGCGAGGAGCTTGAGCTATTCTACCAGCTAAAGGGTTTCACGGCTGACGAAGCCCAGACGCTGGCGAACCGCATTGCCCACAACCCCGACCAGATGCTTCGCACAATGGTGTCCGAAGAGCTTGGCCTGTCCGAAGAGAACTTCCCCGACCCGGCGCGCTCTGCCCTGGCTTCGAGCGTATCAACCGCGCTGGGCGCTTTCATCCCAGTAATACCCTTCTTCTTCATGGGCGGCTATCCTGCTATCATCACAGCGGGCATAATCAGCGTGATAGCGCACTTCCTGGTGGGTGCCTCCAAGACGTTCGTCACTGGCCGTAGCTGGGTGTCCTCGGGCATCGAGATGGCAGTGGTGGGCATCATAGCCGGCGTAGTGACCTACATAATCGGCATCCTGCTCGCGTCGCCGGCCTAGGGTCTAGGGATCAATAGTTATGCGTTTCTATCTCCAACTAGACCCTAGACCCTAGACCCTAATCCCTCGTAAGCATGTTCTACGACCAGCAAGAGTTTGACATAAGGTGTGAGTGGGGAACTGAGGGTGTTGCCGCCCTGTCTCATCTTAGCGATGCCGTTATCATTGTAGACGTGCTGTCGTTCAGTACGTGCGTGGATATTGCTGCGGCGAGAGGGGCCATAGTCTACCCATATCGTTGGCGAGATGAATCGTCTGTGGCCTTTGCCGAGTCGGTTGGGGCGGTGCTTGCCAGCGCCAATCGCAAGTTCACGGAGGGATATTCGCTCGCGCCTACTTCGCTGGTGAATATCTCTGCGGGCACACGTATTGTGCTGCCTTCCCCTAACGGCTCGACTTTGACGCTGGCGACGGGCGATGTCCCCACATACGCGGGGTGCATAAGAAATGCCACTGTGGTTGCGGCGGCGGCCCATGAGAAAGGCATGCGAGTTACCGTAATCCCTGCGGGTGAGCGGTGGGTGAGCGGGGGCTTGAGACCTGCTATTGAGGACTTGCTCGGCGCGGGTGCGATTATCTACCAGCTACCGGGCACGCGCTCACCCGAAGCAGCCCTTGCCGAAGCCGCGTTCCTCCACTTCAAGGACAACCTGCTGTCATGCCTCAGTCAATGTAGCTCCGGTAAGGAGTTGATAGAAGCAGGTCTTGGGGGCGACGTGGAACTGACAGCCGCCTGTAATGTGAGCGACTGCGCTCCTATGCTGGTGGACGGGGCCTACCGAAGATAGACTTCAGAGTTCGATATATCATTACGCCCATTACTGGCCTCGACATTGACAAACAAGAACATTTGTACTATCCTTTAGCCATGGAAACAGAGCGGCAGACACAAAGAGGGGAGGGGGTGCAGGTCAGTGCGCTGGCCAGCGGAAGCTCAGGCAATGCATACCTCCTCGAAGCAGGGGAGGTCAAGCTACTGTTCGATGCAGGGCTGGACGTGGGCACGCTGGAGTATTACCTACGGCAGCGTAGCGTCTCGCCCTCGCACTTGGCGGCGATTTTCGTCAGCCACGAACACATTGACCATTTACGCGCAGTGGGGGTGCTGGCGAGGCGTTACAAGCTGCCGGTGATCGCCAGCGAAGGCACATTTCTGGCCGGGGCGAGGCAGTTTGGCATTCTGCCCGACAAAGTTGTGCAGCCGATCGGGCGTGAGATATGTGTGGGCGACGGGGACGGTATCGCAGGTGTTACCGTTCGTACCTTCGCCGTTTCTCACGATGCAGCGGAGACGGTAGGCTTTTGGATAGAAGCCGGAGGTAAGCATATAGTTTTGTGTACCGACCTCGGCTGCGAGACGGCTTCAATTCGTGAGCCTCTGGAAGCCGCCGACCTGCTGGTGCTTGAGGCGAACCACGACGTGCAGCGCCTGTGGCGAGGACCTTATCACTCGTCTCTCAAACGGCGTGTGGCCGGACCGCGCGGCCACCTCTCGAATGCCGAGGCGGCTCAGCTCGTATGTGAGTTGGCCCGCGACGGTCGCCCGCGCACGGTCTGGCTTGCCCATCTCTCTGCTGCCAATAATACTCCGGCGCTAGCCCTCCAGACAGTTACCGAACGCCTGAACCTCGAAGAATGCGCCCACCTGAAGATCGCGGTGCTTGCGAGAGACAAACCCAGCCATATCTGGCAATCCAGTGGATCGCACAAAACTGACATGACACCCGTGGCATCGCCAACAGGTATTCTCAATGGGAGGTATGTATGAGCAAGTTCGGACTGTACGGCAAGATCACTGTTTATGCGGGCCAGCGCAATACTCTAGTCGCGGTGCTTGTGGAGGCCGCCAGTTTGCTGCAGGACGATCCTTGCTGCGAGCTTTATATCGTGAATGTGTCGGCTACAGAGCCAGACGCTGTGTGGGTGACTGAAGTATGGAGCAGCCAGGCGGCCCACGAGTTATCGCTCACAAGAGACGATGTCCGGGCGCTCATCGAGCGTGGTATACCGTTGATAGCAGGCGGCGAGCGCATCGAGGTAGTCCCTGTGGGTGGCAAGGGCCTCCTCACAGAGTAGATCCTGTTCCGGCGAACCTTGCGGGTGGGTTCTCTTTACACCGACATGATCTATCGTGGTAAAATCAGAGCGCAAAGAAGGGGCAACTATGATTCCGGACAGCATCAAAGATCGACTGGACGAGAGAGAAATCGAGTTCCTGGAGAAAGCGTTGGAGATATACAGCGAGCAAGCAGACCACTCTGATCCCATCTTGGCTGCAGGCATCGCTCGGTCGCTAAAGTGGCGGATCACAGGACCTGAACTGAACAAGTTCGTCCGCAAACTCCATAGCAGGGGCTTTGTTCTAGGTCCGAAGAACGTGGCGGGTGGTCCTGCATTTTCACTGGACCCCACAGTAACGGGCGCTGAGTAGCAGCCTCATCCGTATCTATGCCACCTCGGCTCTAAGCGATAGTTAGCACGGGGTTCAATCAAAGCATATTCATAGAAAGGAGTTGCACATGACAGATGCGTTTGCAGTTGATATTCAGGGCATACAGGGTATCCACCACATCCGGCTAACAGTCACCGATGTTGCGCGGTCCCAGGAGTTTTATACACAAGTTCTAGGCTTTCAGGTGGCACGGCAGATCCCCACAGGGGTGCTACTGCGAAATGGCTCCATCGTACTGGGGCTGGGTCCTGCCTTCGACCCGGCTGCCGCGCCGCCTGATGACCGTTTCAACGAGAACCGGGTAGGCTTGGACCACCTCAGCTTTGCGGTAAGTAGCTACGCCGAACTTGAAGCCGCGGTCGGGGCATTTGAAGCGGCACGTATACCCCATGGCGAGATAAAGGATATAGGGGTAGCTCACGTGCTCGCCTTTCGCGACCCGGATAACATCCAGTTGGAACTGAGCGTCTCTCGCACTTGAGCACTGGTGAATATCTAGGATAGCGGACTCAGTGAGACCCACCTACGGCAAACAGCGTACTCCCACCTTAGTAAGAAACTTTAGAGGGAGTGTGCTCACCTCGCCCGTGACGTACCCTCCGGCTTCCGTCCCTTGCACCACGATCAAACCGACCCTTGCCTGCACTGCCTCCATAGCTTCGTTTCGTGTATTTCACCTGTGTGGCGAGCATGATGCCGTGACTGTGTAGCCTCTCCGCTTAAGGGGCAGGAGAGCCAAACGAGAGGGAGATGAGAAAAAGCTTTGCCCCTTTCCTAGTAGACCCATTCAGTCGTTGCAACACAGCCCTTCAGCCAGGCTCGTGTTCCAAAAGAAGCCCCAGGACTCGGTCGAGAAAACCGAGTCCTGGGGCTTCTTTTGGCGAGTGCCATAGCCCTGGCGTCCTACGGTTTGTTCCCTCTTTGCCCATCACCCCCGGCTGACGAGCCAAGGATGGCAGACAAAGAGGAAGCAAGGAAAGGATAGTAGACTAAGGCTTAGTGGGCGTTTGGCATAGTGGGAAGAAAGCGTTAGCAGCGATCTTTGCCATCTGCCCCCTTGAGGTGTTGTCGTTGTACCGGAAGCACGGAGTACCGCTGCCGCAGTGTGCAGCATCGTTATACCCTCCGATGATTTGCCTCTCCGACAGTCGCTCTATGTACACCCAGAACGGTGAGTCCTTCGGTACATCTGTGAACGTCTGCCGTGTGCCCGGAATGTCATCGTTGAATTCAGCGGCAATAGCCACTATCTTGGAGATCTGACCTCTCGTAGCGAGATTGTTGGGCTTGAACCATGGCCGGTTAGCGGCGTCGCAGGTTAGCAGCTGACCATCCATAGGATCAGTGGTGTTACACGTGTACCCACTAATGGCACCCGTTTGAGCAAGCTGCTCTATGTACACGTAGAAGGGGTCTCCTGCCACTACATCATGGAAGCTCTGCTGCCCTGTGGGTACCGCATAGGTGAGACGTGCAGCCAGAGCCACGATCTTGGAGAGTTCACCTCTTGTGACGTTGTTAGAGGGTCTGTAGTAAGGATCAGAGGTGGCGTTGCACGGCTCACTCTGCCCACTCTGCGGGTTAGTGCCACCACATTTGTACCCACCTATTATGCCTCGGCATGCAAGACACTGCACGAAGGGATAGAAGGTAGAAGCTGAACCTGTGGCAGGTACATCTGCAAACTTGATGGTGCACGGCGTAGCTGTGGGGAGGGGCGTCGGTGTGGCGGTCACCAAGCTACATGCGCTGATCTCCAGCCGGTACTGGTCGCAGAGGAATGGTCCCTCGAAGCCGTTTACCTTGACAACGAAATTGGTGTTGCCCGGTATCGAGAACGAGTAGGACTCGGGCTGCTGTGATAGACGGCTGCCGCTATCCGCCCAGAAGTTCATAGTCGGGGATATCGGATTGAAGCTGGTTATGTAGATCGAACTCTGGATGGCCTGTCCGGTGCCGCACTGGTTGAACAGGCGGAGTGTGTAGCACTGCGTGTAGGGTGTGCTATTGGTAAAGGTGTAAATATCATAGTGCGGATCACCGCGATTGAGATTGCCGGGATAAGTTTTTGGCTCCGGATCACCGCAGGTGCTCGGACCGGAGCTGAAGCCCTGGTTCGGAGCAGTAGGATCACTCGTCGTGATAGAGCCGGTGACCACGTTACTAACGCCTACGCAAGCCAGCGGCGTTCCTGTAGCCGTAACCGTCGGGAACGAGGTTGGCAGCGGAGTGGCTGGGGTGGCGGTTGGCGTTGTCTGCACGGCGCTGCAGTTCGGCATTTTGAAGTTCACGATACGTGTGCGCCAGCCGGAGATGCTGCTAACTCCATAGTACTCCTGTGTGTACCAGAAGGTGCAGTCATCTACTGGGTCAAGAGACATATGGCTGTAGTCGCCCCAACGCCCCGCGGTCGTACCGGTCTCCACACCGGTGCCCGAGTAGGCATTGATTTCCGATCCGAGGGTGCCCGTCACATCGGTGGTGGCGCGTACCGCGTACCGGATGGAAGGGATGACCGTGTCGCTGGAGGCGCTGTAGCCGAGAGCGATATTGCCCGCGTTGTCAAAGTTGATGCTGCCCATCCAGCGACTGACGTTATCCACGCCTCGATTAGGGCTGCTGCCTTCCTGGAAGACTGTCGTGGTAGCGGCGGTGCCAATGCCGCGAATCTCGTACCACTGCTCGGCGGCGACGCCGAAGGCTCCGGCAGGAGCGTTCGTGCCGTCAACGGTTTGGACGACAAGCAGAGCCTCGTGATCGCCGAAGTTGCGATAGACCATCTTGTTCATCGGTCGCAGGTTAATAGCCTCGAGCCGGGTCGTTGTACCTGGCTGTGGAATACACGTTGACCGCGAAGCCGGGCAGATATCAAAATCGAACGGGTTGACGCGGATGAACTGCGGAGTAGTGGTGAAGGTAGAAGCGCTTGGTTTATCGAACCGCGGGTGGAACCGGTAAAGTGCGAGGGTTCCGTCTGTGGCTGTGGAGTCGTATATCGTCAGGATCGGAATGCGCTCTCCTGCCGGGGGCAACGTATAGCCTTCCACGTCGCCAGGGATCGCGCTACCATCGCCGACGATCGGAAAGTAGATGTAGACGGGATCAGGAACGCCACGTAGCATAGCGTCGCGGTTGAACGCATAGGCGCCAGCGAAGAGGAACGAGCCGCCGTTGGCGAATGAGTTCACCGTCATGGCGATGGCGTTCTCGGTCGGCCAGATGCCCAGCTTCGGAAAGTCCTCAAACAGAGTTGGACTCAGATTGTAGGCGTAGCGGTAATAGGTGCCCAGCGCATCGCCACTCGTAGAGATCGCGAAGCACTCGACTGTGCCGGACTTCGGGAAGGCGAACTGGCTCAGGACCCACCGATCGGCGATCTGGTCATAGAGTGTGATCGGGTCGCCATTATCTGCCGTCTCGCATACGCCGCCAAAGCCGGTGAAGACTGTGCTCAGGCCGGCGGGGCCGTACAGCATCGCGCCGGTCGCTTTGCTAAAGACGCCAAAGCCGCCGTTTGTCTGCTGCAGATACTGGGTGCGACCTACCTCGCCCGTGGTATCGGGCGGGCGGAAGACGCCGGTGTTGAATACACCGTCGAAGTTGAGTAACGGATTAGGGGCGACCGCGCTAGGACCGGACGGTCCGGAGGCGTTGCCGAGATTAGCCAACTTTCCGGCGAAGCTCCGCTCCAACTTGGGGTCAAGCCCTTCGCCGCGCTCACTTGCGGGTTCTCTTGACGGCTGGACTTGCTTGGGAGTCATATCCCTTAACGGTTGCGACACATCAAATTGGGTCGCGCGGTCCACCCTGGGGGCAACCGCCTGTTGAGCGACTGCCGCCGCGCTCGTGCCGGGAGTAACCTGCGACTGAAGCATTGTTGCCCCAGCGATCATCAGTAGCAGGATAGGCAGAATGCGAAGCCATTTGCGCCTTGGTCCAAATCCAAACATTTTTCCCTTCCTTTCCTTGTAAAAGTCAAGTTGAAGACGATACGCGTTCACTTTCGGCTATAGGCATGCCCCTCCTCTCTGACAGACGACGCCCCCTTGGAATGGGAAGGCTCCTCTAAGTGTCTACATGGTAGCATAATTTGGCAGGAAATGTAAGCCTCTTAATAGAATATACGTCTAAATATAATTGTAGCGAGTGCGACTCATTCTCGTCACTATTGAGAAGGCAAAAATCCCAGTTGGTTTATTAAACAAGGCTTTTTTCCGTCTGTTATCCCAGGTAAGCACATTTGACAATTGAAGTATTGTATGGACCGGTGTCCGTAAGGCAACGTCGGAGGAGT
>JBBSIK010000023.1:0-12679 GCA_038232115.1 Chloroflexia bacterium | reverse complement strand
GCAGAAACAAGTCAATGAGGCTCTGAATCAGACCCGGATCGGGGAGCGGCAGGGCCGCTCGGCCGCCGAGCGGGCGGAACTCCAAGAGATCCGGGGGCGGTTGTTACGCAACGGCGCGGACCTAGATGTGGAGGACCGGGCGTGGGTGCAGGAGGCGGGGCGGGCGTACCCGACGGTCGGGGTGGCCTATGACCTGAAGGAACGGCTGCGGCGGATGTACGAAGCGGCGACCAGTCGGCAGGCGGCCGCGGTACGGTTGGGGTGGTGGGTGAAAAAAGCGCGCGCCAGCGGGCTGAAAGCGTTCGAGAAGTTGGCCGATTTTATGGATCGGTGGTGGGACACGATTTTGAATTATTTTATGGAACGGCGGACGAATGGGCCAGTGGAAGGCTGTAACAACAAAATCAAGCTAATTAAGCGGCGGGCGTATGGCTTTACCAATGATAGCCACTTTCGGCTTCGGGTGCTAATGGAGTGTGATGGTGCCTAACTTACCACACTCCACCTCAAAGAGCCAATATACTTTAGTGTCGGAGCCTGGCATTTGTGGTGTGCGAGAAACGATACCTACGCAGAAGGCCGAACGATATAGAATAGAGAACAGTATAGGCACCAGGCAAATTGGGTAAACCGGCATTTCGTTTGTATATTTAGTCAATTGTACTCTATTCAAGTGAGTTAGATTATGATATAATACCAGCGACCGCCAACATTCTTCTCTGTACATCCCCTATGTACTGAAGTTCTACCGTAGTGCAGATCGGATTCACTACTTCACTGGACGCTTTCATCACAGTTTTTAGGTTCCACTTTGATTGTGATCGCGTTCCAGTTGGAATCACCTTGCTATGGAGAGGATAATAATGATCACCACGATATCAGCACGTGTTCTGGGACAACGCATCCGACAATTACGCACGCGCAGAGGTCTAACCCAGCAAGACCTGGCGGGCGAAGACTATTCTAAGAGCTATATATCAGCAATAGAGCAGGGCAAGACCAGGCCATCACTAGAAGCGCTCCAGAGACTGTCATCCCGCCTGGAGGTCCCCGCGGGCAACTTGCTCGATCCCGATGCGCCCGGCTTCTTACCCGCCGACATAGAATCTATGCCTCGCCGTGTTAGGCGCAAACGAGGTGTGCGGGCAGGAGATGTGGGTGGCGCGTATGACCCTGCCCAGCAGGACCTTCAGATATCCCAGGCCGAGCTATTTATCTATATGGGGCGCGCCGGACAGGCCCTAGAGATGTTGCGGCCCATGTTGCCTGATGAGAACGCCGCACCTGGCGCTACTAATCGCCCACGCCCGCTCGATCTGAGCCAGCAGCAAAAGGCTTATTACCTGGCTTCGCTCGCGGCAGTGCAAACCGGCAACGCTACCGAGGCGCTCGGCTACGTGCAGAAGGGTATGCAGCTTGCAACCCGCATAGGCGACCGAGAGAGTCTCGAGCAGATGCGCCTGATTCTGGGTATCGTGTACTACCAGGCCGACCAGCCTTTATCCGCCCTCGAGCAACACCGGATGTGCCTTGACGCGGTAAAATCAGACGTAGTACGCGACCCCAATTTCAAGCTGCGCGTGTTAAGCAATATCGCAGCCGATTACTGGGCGCTGCACGACAACGAACGGGCTATTGATACCTATCACTCTGGCCTGGACCTGCTAAAAGACCTCAACAGCGTCGAGCGGCAGGCAAGCATCTTCTGGGACATGGCGACCGGCTACGGCGAGGCGAGGCACTACACAGCGGCCAAGACAGTCGCGGCAAAGGCTCTGAGTATATACGAGGCGCTTGACAATATGCAGACCGTAGCTAAGATGGAGAGCAGGTATGGCAACATCCTGATCGAGACGGGCGATGTCGAGCAGGCGGAAGAATATCTGCGTCATAGCCTTCAGATGGCCGAAAGCCTGAACAGCGAAGTAGATCGCGCTGTATCCCTGACCAACCTGGCGAGGCTGGCGCTGCACCGTGGCGACCTGGGCGCCGCTAACGAAACGATCACCCAGGCAGTAGAAACGGGCCGCGCCGCACAGTCCGCCGAGCAGAGCCGCAAGGGCGCTGGCAAGGGAGGGAAGGATGTCGCGGCAGCCCACACGCATCTGTCCAGCGATGCTAACGAGGCGCTAGCAACCGCCCTTGCCCTCTCCGGAGAGATAGCGGCGCAGCGTAATGATGCCGGGCAAGCCGACGCCATGTTCAATGAGGCGATTGCACTATTGGAGTCGGGGGAGGCAGGCGAAATCTCCAGCGACATCTATCAGCGATACGCGCAGGTGCTCGCCGGTCGCGGCCAGCATGAGCAGGCTTCCCGCTACTTTGAGCGCGCTTACAAAACCGTTACCAGGCGGTCTCGATAGTTTAGTGCCCTAGCTTTATAGAAGCAAAGGGCCTGGGTACAGTACCCAGGTCCTTTTTGTGCCTGCAAATGGGGCGACCAACAGCAAAGCTACTGCTTTTTCGGTGTGATGCCATGCTGTGCCAACCAGCCTATATCCAGCGTCCAGCTATGTGTGCTGCGCTGTGACCAGACCTCGAACTGCACCTCTACGTAGAGTTGCGCATCATCCACGGTCCAGCCGTTCACATGGGCTAGGTGCTCTAACGCCTGCTTTTCACGCCCACGGGCCACTGCCAGACCCATGTGTTTGACGGAATGGCAGTCGGGGCAGAGAGCTATTAGACCCATGAGGGTCTGCACGTGGGTGCTGTCGTTGTAGTCCCATATCTCGTGCGCTTCGACGGGCCATTTGGATCCACGACCGCCGCATATCTCGCAACGATAGCCTGCCGCCTGCGAGGTCATCTTCTTGATCATATCCCAGTCGGCAGCGCTGACCTCCGAGCGCACGTTCTTGAACCAGCAAGTGCTCGGCACCAGTTCTATTGTCAGCAGTGAAGGCATACAAATGGTTAAGAGAACAAGGCGTTTTGACCTAACAGGTTTGATAGCTTACACAGGGCGCTCGAAAAACCGCAACTATTTACTTATGTGTTACCACCATTGTGCCTATAGGCGCCCAGTTGAACATCCACTTGGAAACATCAACAGGCAGATTGACACAGCCGTGGCTCATTGGGTGGCCGAAATTGTTGTGCCAGAAGGCACCGTGCAGGGCGTAGTCGGTATAGAAGTACATTGTGTAGGGCACGTTGGGTATATCGTAATGTTCAGCGCCCTCGCCTCCCTTCATCCTCGTGGAGGTGTACTTGGCGTACACACGATAAATCCCTTCGACAGTGGGATGGCGTGCCACGCCTGAGCTTATCCTTGCTGTGAAGACGGGCGTTTGACCCTCGTATGCGATCATCATCTGGGTACTGAGGGTCACATCTACCCACTTGGGGCCGAACTGGCCCATGGGAGGCGTTGGCTCTGGCACCGGTGTGCTTGCAGGCGTGTCATTGCCCTGGTCGTTACCCTTTACGATGGTAAGTACCTGGCCCACATACACGTAGTTCGCGTCTTGCAGATTGTTCAGCCTGATGAGGGCCTCGGCTGTCGTGCTGAACTTGGCAGCAATAGAGGCAAGATTGTCGCCTGGCTGGACGGTGTACTGCACAGGCTTGCCGGCATCGGCAGTGCCTGAAGACGTAACAGGCTGCGGAGTGGTCGTAGATGCTCCTGCCACGGTCTGCTGAGGCTGGGCTGCGGTGGGTTGCGGGAGCACGAGCGTAGAGGTAGCAGTCGGGAGCGGTGGCTGCCTGGTGGGACTGGGGGGTTGGCTCCCAGCGCCCGGTATCTTGAGTACCTGGCCTATATACAGCAGACTTGAAGGAGAGATGCCATTGGCGGCAGCCAACGCCTCACGGGTCACCCCAAAGCGTACCGCCACGACTGTCAGGCTATCGCCAGACTGCACATTATAGGTGGCAGGGTTAGACTGGGGCTGCTGAGGCTGAGGCTGTTGGGTAGGCTGTTGAGTTGGTCGTACCTGCTGTGTGGGCTGCTGCGTCGGCGGCACGGTTGGAGGCGGTGGCGCAGGCTGCTGAGTATTGGTCGGCCTAGACGGGGGCGGGGCGCTGTTGGGGCCGGCTATCTTGAGCACTTGGCCGACATATATGGCAGTAGAACCGAGGCCATTGGCTCGTTGCAGAGCGTCAGTGGTTGTGCCGAACCGAAAGGCGATGCCACTGAGAGTATCGCCTGGCTGCACGGTGTAAGTGCCGTTAGCGGGTTGGACCGCAAGCGCAGACCCGGCAGAGGGGATATCGAGCGATTGCCCAACGTAGATGGTGCGACTCGGCAGTCTGTTGGCGGCCACAATAGCATCTACGGTTACGCCGTAGCGTTGTGCTATGCCGGTAAGTGTGTCGCCCTGCTGCACTTTATAACTGGTGTCGGCGCGCGCGAGGGAAGGCACGGCCACCAGGACGACGAGTATAACAACCAGCAGCAATCCTGCCGGCATGCCTTTGATACGTCTGCCCCGCATGGGAGAGGCAGCTTTATCTTGCAAGGAAGTGTCCTCCAGGTCTAATATGAGCGGTTTTCCACATAGGGTGCATTTTTCCACCCTCTGAGGTAATGATAGCACCCAGGGATGGCAGCCGTCAATAGGCCATTATGTCTAGTTATGCACACTGGATGGGTAGGACGTATTGCTTACTGCGTATTGCGTTATGTTCGCACCGGAATCTGGGCGTCGCACCTGGCGTGTTGGCGTTCTCGCCCTCTGCTGTCCCTCGTTCATCAGCCCGCCGAAACCAACTTTGCACCAGACCTTCATGTTTGTCTTATTTTCTTGATAGTATGCACCCAAATAATTACAGTGTAGCCATCAGCATGCCTACACAGACTGAGAGACTTGGGCGCAGGACACAGGAGGTTTCTGTGAAAACTATAGGCATAGGGGAGCTCAAAGAGCATCTGAGCGAAGCATTACATGAGGTACAAGTAGGAGAGAGCATAGAAATCACCGGCCGGGTCAAGGTTATTGCTCGCATTGTACCTGTGATTCCGCAACCGCTTGACAGAGAGAGTATACGAACGTGGCTGGCCGACACGGATAGACTGGCAGCGGAGACAGGTGTCCACTGGCCGCAAGGGGTGAGCGCGCAGGATGCCGCGGACGATGTGAGACGCGAGCTTTAATGAGACCCCTATCCCGCGCCGTCACTATTCAACCTTAGCCCACTACAACCACACCCCGCCCCTCTGCCACCTCGCCTACTTCCCACATACCAGCGCCCGCTTCCTCCAGGCCCGCCTTCACCTCGCTTAACCTGGCAATAGGTATGGAGGCAAGCAGGCCACCGGAGGTCTGAGGATCGAACAGGAGGGTCAGCAGATCATGGGAGATGTTGCCTTCGATGCGGGCGCGCAGTTCGGTTTGTCGGCCCGTCGGGTGAGCGGCCTCGGACTCGGAGGCATCCAGGTGCGTAAGGTACTCGCGGTTGCGGCCCGTACCACCTGGTACTTGCTTGTCACGCACGTAGCCGAGAGCGCCATCCAGTAGGGGTACGGCGGTGGCTGAAAAGCGTAGGAGCACGCCGCCCGCCTGCGCCATCTCCGAGGCGTGACCCAGCAGGCCGAAGCCGGTTATGTCGGTGCAGGCCTTTATTCCGGCCTTCACCAGCACTCGTGAGGCAGGGCCGTTCAGCCGCAGCATCGAATCTACCGCAGCTTGCAGGTGAACGGGGGTGGCGCGGTCGTTCTTGGCAGCCGTGGTGATGACGCCCGTGCCAACCGGCTTGGTCAATATAAGGCGGTCGCCGGGCTTCGCGCCACTTTTGGACATGATACGGGCAGGGTCAGCGAGGCCGGTGACACACAGGCCGTACTTTGGCTCAGGGTCGGTGACTGTGTGCCCCCCCGCGATGATGCCGCCCGCCTCGCGCACTTTGTCGAGGCCCCCTTGCAGGATAGCCGTCAGAACAGCTTTGTCCAGGTCGTTGGGAAAGGCTACGATGTTGAGGGCAAGGGCCACCTCACCGCCCATGGCGTACACGTCGCTCATCGAGTTGGCGGCGGCCACGGCCCCGAAGGTATAGGGGTCGTCCACAACGGGCGGGAAGAAATCGAGCGTCTGCACCAGCGCCTGCCCGTTGTCGAGAAGGTAGACAGCAGCGTCGTCGCCAGGGTTCAGCCCTATTATCAAGTTAGGGTGTGTATGTACCATTAAGGGACGCAAGACTTGCGCCAGGTCGCCAGGACCCATCTTAGAGGCTCAACCCGCACAGGATGCCAGGCTGGTCAGCCGCACAACGTCTCGCTTATTTGGTCCGTCCACTGCTATCACCTCCTTTCCTTTTTTTCAGTCTCCCGTATATTGTACACACATGAATGAACTGAAGCCAGGTTCAGGTTTGACGCACTTACTCCAGACCGGACCTAAGGCGGCCTCGCCAGTGCAGCACTGCTGCGCTTCTCTGTGAGCGTCATACGCGAGTGCTACGTCCATGAGGCTCAATGCTGGAGGCTAATACTATCTATCCCCACGCCGAGACTACGCGGGTCGTTAGAGTTGGGCATGTACTGGCTTACTTTGCGCGTAGGGCTGGTGATTTCCAGCGTTATGACCTGGCCTGTAGTCTGTTTCTCTGTTGGCAGTTTGATTGTGTAATCGGCCCAGCCTGGGGCAACATTGAGCGTAGTACCTTCGCCCTCAGCTTCTATTCGCACCGCCATCGGGTCGTTGGGGCCAATCCCAGGCGCTGACAACCTCAGCTTGGCAAACTTGTAAGGCGCTGTGCCTGATGCTGGAATGCGCACTGTTGAGCGGCCACGGCTCCAGCGATAATTGAATGAGGAGGAGGGCTGGTCGGGCGCGTAGAAGCCCCTTATATAGCCGATATCCCTTCCTGAGCCGATGTCCAATCTCTCGTCCCGCAGGGTAGAAGGGTGGAAGCTGTTCCAAGGGTTGCCCAGCCAATCGCTTTCATCGCGCAGGACCCACTTGCGCTCATCACCTGTCAGCTTCCAATCTGCATGCCGGTTGGCGAGGTCGGCAAAGCCCAGTATGCTGTACGGGTCGTCAGGTGCCAGGCGGCGACTGGTCTCGTACTGCTGGCGTGCAAGATCGTCCAGCCTGTTTGCGGCAGCCACCTCGGCTTCGCGCCTGTAGGGATAGAAGAAGCCTGGAAATGCCTGCTGGGCCAGTTTGTAGCGGGCCAGGGCGGTGGGCGCGCCGCTGTTCACATAATCCGGCCCGTTCGAGAAACTGCCCGTCACCAGGGCAATATCGCCGCGCCAGCTTTGATACAGGCAGCGCAACAGGGGCGGGATATTGGGTGAGTAGGCTCCGGCCAGCACCCACAGGCACAGCGCCATAGCACCTATGGCTACCCTCGGATAGTGCCGCAACAGCAGCAATGCCCTGCGCGGTGAGAAGACCGCCCTCCACTCTGTTGTTGCGAACAGCCCCGCGGCCAGGATGATGAAAGCGGGCGCTGCCGGCAACCGGTAGCGCCCATCATAAGGCACCAGCAGGCCCAGGAGCACCATCGAAAGCAGCCACAGGTTTAGCAGCAGCAGTGTGCGTCCCGCACGGTCGGAAGGCCTCCGTAAGCCCACACCCACCAGCCCGCATACACCCGCCAGCCCTACCAGTAGAAAGGCGGCATCTGAGTGTAGCAGGTCGGGCACATCTGGGTCTCGCTGGGTCATGTCCCATGGGTTGAGAAGCACAGCCGAGTTGCTTTCCATGTGCCAAAAGTAGAAGAAGCTGAATACCACGCCACTGATAGCGCGTTCCGGGTATTCTAAGATGTTGGCTGTGCCCTCCTTCACTATTAGCGACAGGCGGTCGGCTGGATTGGGCAGTGCCGACATACGGGCAGTGATATCCTCGCCTCGATAATTGTGATAGTTCCAGTAGGCCGTCGCACTTGCCGTATCGAGCAGCAGAAACCGGCCATAATGGCGATAGTTATAGAGCGTCCACGGCGATATAGCGAGAAAGCACATCACTGTGGCGACCAGGCCGCACGTGATCGGCCTGTGAAACCTTCGGATGAGACCGCTTTTCGCCTGCTCTGGCTCGCTCGCGGAGGTTTGTATTTGCTTGATGATCCCGACTGCGGAAGCCCTTTGCCATGATATATAGCAGATGAACATCCATACTATGGCGAACGGCAAGAACATCAGGGCAATGGGCCGTGCCAGAGCGCCCACTCCCAGCAAACCACCACTCACGGCTGCTACGGCTACCGCTTTTCGTAACGACCCATGGGGCGACCACATGGACAGGGCGTATATGGCCGCCATTATGAGCATGATAGAAGTTGGTTCGCTGAGCGCGCGCTGGGCGGGACTGCTCGCAAGCGGGGGGTAAAGCGCGCCTATGTAGCCCGTAAGCAACACGGCGCGCTTGGACCTTGTCGGGAATATGCGGGCCGTAAGCAACATCATAAGCGCCACCGTGACTAGGCTCTCGGCTATCTGCGCCATGTTGAGGGCATCGTAGCGCGGTTGCATGAGGGTGGCATCGTCCCCAACCGCGCCCCTGGCAGCGCCGTCGTTGACGAAGAGGAACGAGGCCGCGAAAACAAGAGAGGTAAGCGGCACGCGCGTCCAGGTACGTCCAGGCGTGATAAAGGTGTCCACATAGTGCCCGTCCCGCAGAAGAGTCTGAGCGGGGAGCACATAATCCGGCTCGTCTGCGCCGATACTGTACGCTCTGGCATCGCTCCAGTATGCAAGGCGAACACCGAGGCCAATGGCGAATATCACCAGAACATGCAGATAGAGCGCCTTTAGAGCGCCGATAGTCGACGATTTCACGTCCTTATTCTAGCACGAAAGAGCATCGGGGGTCAGGGGCGATCTTGTGACGTTCTCATCGTCCCTGGCCCCTTCACTATCTCTGTCCAAGCGTAGCGTTGATCGTCATGGGTTGCCCGTTGCCGCTCGCCTGCCGGATTATCCGGAGACTTAGCTGGTCACCTACAGACATGCGGGTGATTATACCACCTAGAGGCTGGTCTGCGGTGAGAGGGGTATTGTTCGCACTTATAATCACATCGCCCGCCTGGATGCCAGCCTTATCAGCCGGTGTGTTGGGGCTTACTTCTGTGACAAGCACGCCACCGGTGAGCACGTTGCCATTCTGATCCTTTAGCTGGTAGTATGAGGCAACCTGGCGCGTGACGGGTGTGGTGGCTACACCCAGATATGGTGTAGGCTTGCTGCCTCGCTGAATCAGCTCATTTGATACGGTCTTAACAGTATTGACCGGTATCGCGAAACCGAGGCCTTCCGCTACGTCACTACTAGCGCCGTTCCCCGAGGCGCGCACCACGGCGGTATTGATACCTATCACTTCGCCCGATAGGTTGAGCAATGGTCCACCTGAGTTGCCGTGGTTGATAGCGGCGTCAGTCTGGATCATGTTATCCATGTGGGAAGTCTCGCCTTGCAAGCTGCGATTGAGACCACTCACCACGCCCACCGTGACCGTGTTCTGGAAGTCGCCCAGCGCAGAGCCAATGGCGATCACGGTTTCACCCACCATAAGTTGCGACGAGTCGCCCAGGCGAGCCACCGTGTTCAATGAACGGTCTATTTTAAGCACCGCGAGGTCGTTTACCTGGTCTCTACCGACCAGTTGGGCAGGCACACTCGTGCCGTCAGAGAGGATAACCTGAAGGCCATTCTGCGCCGCGCCTTCTACAACGTGGTTGTTGGTGATGATGCGACCTGTGCTGTCTATGACCACACCGGACCCGCGAGCCTCGCCACTGAAGCCTTGCTGGCGCGGATCAAGCTGATTGACCACAGTCACCACGGCGGGATTCACCTGCTGCACAACCTTGACCACTGCCTGCTGCTCGGCGGGTATTTGCCAACCACCTCCGGCTGAACCGCCTGCCTGCTGGTTCTGGCCTGAACTATTGGAGTTATTACCAGGCGTCTGCCCGAAACCGCTACCCGATCCGCTACCGTTACCGTTGTCGCCCTGAGAGGTTGTTTTGCCACTTTGCTGTTGCTGCGCGGTGGGGGTGGGCTGCGCCGCACTACTATTGGGCGAGTTCGTTTTTTGCAGAGGCACTGTGCTAAGACTGCACGCCCCCAGCACGAATGGCAAACAAATTATAAATGCCAGGAGCCATCGCGTCCCCCTGCGCCTTGTAGAAACGGAGAAATTTTCCATAGAAAGAACCCTGCCTATTCAGAATAGTGTATTCGACGCGTCCAATGCTGGAGCACCTCTGTACTTCCCTTTATAAGCAGAGTTCGGGCCACGAACCCTACGGGAGTTCTGAGTTCTGAGTTCTGGATGGTACGTGAGAATCTATATCATATTCTTTGCGCGTTCTTCCCGCACTTCGCGTCTCCGTCTCCTAATCCATCACCCACCATCTATATAGTGAACCAGCCTGCCGGATCGGTGGCGGTGGAGGTGGGCTTGTACTCGCCGCTTTTGGGGTTCTGCTTGTAGTCGCCGCGCCATTTGCCATTCTGGATGTCCCAAAGGGCGCTCGCTGTGGCATCTACCTCGCCTCGGCTGCTGTAAAAGCCGAACGACATACGCACGGCCCCCGGCATGCCACGACGGTCGCCACAACTTACTTCCTGGTGAAGCTCATGCACTCGGTCGGTGGTGAGGCCGAACAGGCGCATCAGGTAGGGGTGGGCGCAGAAACCGCCGGTGCGCGTGCCGATTGCGTATTCGTGGCTGAGGATGGCAGCGGTAAGCTGGTGATGCACCTTCTCCAGATTGAAGGCGATCACGCCTAAACGGTCCTGGGGCAGCGCAGGGTCGCGGGAGCCGTATATCGTGAGGCCGGGTATCTCGTTGAGCCTGGTGAGAGCGTAGGAAGTAAGCTCTCGCTCATGCCGTACCACTGTATCCCAGCCAAGATCGTCCGACAGGAAGCGGGCAGCGGCGACCATGGCAACAGCGCCTACCACGTTGGGGCTGCCTGCCTCCTCGCTCTCCGGGGGGCCGCCCCACATCTCTTCTTCCTCGGAGACGAACAGCACCGTGCCACCACCCACCAGTTCGGGCACGCCACCTTGAAATGCGCTGTAGGGACCGATGAGCACGCCACAGCCGAGGGGAGCATACATCTTATGGCCTGAGAAAGCGAGGAAGTCTATCGACTCGGGGTCGCCCACCTCGCCCATGTTGATCGGCCTGTGCGGGGCGAGTTGCGCGGCGTCCACGAGGAGCATCGCCCCTGCTGCGTGCGTAATGCGGGCGATGTTCTTCATATCTGGTATCACGCCTGTGACGTTTGAGCCGCCTGAGATCGCCACGAGCCTGACGTGCCCGGCGTTTTGTCGCAGGCGCTCTTCGAGGTCCTCCACAAGGGGCGCGCCAAAGTCATCCACGGAGATGCTTTCGACGTGGGCACAGCGCCGCCGCCATGCCAGGATATTGGAATGGTGCTCCATCAGAGAGGAGAGCACGACATCACCTTCGCATAGGGGTATGCGGTTGGCGCAGCGGTTGATCGCTTCGGTGGCATTGCGCACAAAGATGAGACATCGGTCGGAGAGGTCGGCACCCACGAAGCGGGCAAGACGCTCGCGGGCCTGTTCATACGCCAGCGACGATACCTGCGACTTGAAGCCGCTACCTCGGTGGACCGCAGCGTACCACTCCAGGAAGGTATCCATCGTCTCCTTGACAGGGCGCGCGATAGGACTGGATGCGGCATTGTCGAGGTTGATGTAGGGGCGCAGCGTGCCATCTATAGTAGGCACGAGAGTACGCCCGCCGACTATAAGATCGTGCAGGCCGCCTGTATAGAGTTCGCTGGTGCCGGTACAGTCTATCTCCTCAGCTTTCATCTTGGACTCTCCTCAACAGTTCGACATCGAGCCGTACTGCTACCTTTGCGCGGGCCGCTTGTCCGGTATCAATTTATCCTCAGTGTCTGCCCTGAACCTGTATCAGTGCAGCTTCAACCAACCTATCAGGTATTAGAGGGTTTTCGGGGGACAACCCCCGCTTCGCTCATGCCCCGGCAAGGGAGAACCCCTGCACCCCCTCTTTTCCTAATATCTATCCTGATCCCGCACTATGGAGCTTTGGTGGGTGCGCTAGTAATGGTTGAGGTGACCAGACGAGTGCCTGTCACACCTGTAGAGCTGGTAACGCTGGCGGCGGGTAGTGCTGGTGCTGTGCCTGCGTTCGTGCTTACGGTGCTGGTGATGGCTGCGGGTCTGGGCACTTTGTCTTTGTACTGGTTGATGAGGCTGTTCGCTTCCTGCGCGAAAGGCCCATTGGGGTTGATGCCCACGGCTTGCTGCAACTGGCTCAACGCGGTCAGGTAGTCGGGAGGCTGTGTGTTGAGATAGGCTTTGCCGAGCTTGAAATGCACATCGGCGTTGGTGGCGTTCTGCCCCAGGTATGCGCTGTAGTAGCTTACCGCCGACGCCCAATCGCCCTTCGCACCTGCCTGGTCGCCCTGAGTGACAAGCACATCGAGGTTGATACCGGTGGTCGAAGTGGCCTCAACAGTAGATATAGTAGGAGCACTGGCCGTCTGCGGCCCCTGGAGGATAAAGACCGTGGACACGGTGCCGAGCACGAGAATAGCGACGATCAGCAAGGCTCCAAATCGCCGGAACGCCTCTCGCGTCTGCCTGCGACGGCTAGCTCGACGCTTGGCTGCCGCCTTTGTATCTATTCTTCTAGGGGTGGACATGCTAGGAATTGTACCAAAACGGACAGGTTGGGGCAAGAAGGGGAGAGTGGGGCTTTGGGGGCGGGGGGGTGGGCGG
>JBBSIK010000022.1:0-12687 GCA_038232115.1 Chloroflexia bacterium | reverse complement strand
GCAAGTGGTCGCCCGCTTAGGCAGCGGGAGTTTGTGCTCGTGGATAACGGATCGCAAGATAGTTCATGGGCGATCCTGCAAGCACTGCGCCAGCGTCATTCTGGGCAGGTGACAGCACTGAAGCTGGCGAAAAATAATGGGTCACACTCGCTATCCTTGCCGGGGCATCTCTAGCATGAGGCAGCCTTGTCAGGCGGATACGATGGAAGCAGAAGAAACGCAAATAGGCAAATAATTGAAGGTAGGGTCCCCGTAGGTATGACTACAGCCGCGACATTCCGCAGAATTGGGAACTTTGACTTCGCCTTGACGGGTCGCAAGCTTTGGATTCTCTGGTCACTATTAGTGATCGGAGTAGTTCTAGTCCACTGGCTCACGCTCAGCATCTCACCTACGATCTGGCAAGATGAGGTACAGATTGTTGAAGCAGGGCGTCTTCTCTTCGAACCACACAGCAACTGGTCTGCCGACTGGTGGGTAACAGCTCACCGACCTATGTTCTTCTGGTATTATCTTGGGCCGGCTGCGCAGGAATTAGCGCTTAAGATTACATCACCATCACCGGACGGCCCGAGGTTAAGCTCAATCTTGGGAGGGGTCATGGCTGCCACAACACTAGTGGGATGGCTGCTGTCTCATAAGACGCCTCGTATTGCATCACTGGTTTTGGGGCTGATTTTTCTTTTGGACCCACTGTTTGTACAAAGCTATCGTGGCGCTCGCGTTGACGGCTGGGTCCTGGCCTTTTCCGTCGGCTCGTGCTGGCTGATAAGCAGCGCCAGGAACCGGGCAGAGAACGGCCAATCTTTCTCGTGGATCGCTGCCCTGGGAGGCGGCCTAGCTCTGGGCGCTTTTTTCGTCTGGGCCTCGGCCCCCCTGATGTATCCTCTGGTCGCTATAGAATTAGGCATGCTTTTATGGGTGGTGTACCTGAACAGTAAGAGCTGGTCGAGTACTTTGCGCGTACTAACGTTATTCATCGCTGGAGCAACCGTGATGGCATTGGTGCTAATAGTGCCGATTTGGTCACAGCTTGAGATTGTGCTACATGACGTGCGACCCCTTATAAGCCTGAGCCAGCCCTCAACTAGCTTTTCGGTTCGAATCAAAGACTTATTTAACACGTTTAAGTTCACTCCGCTCTTGCCTATAGGTGCTTTGATCGGGCTGACATTTCGGCGTAATAGATGGCTGGCAGTTGCTACGCTGATCACTCTGCTATATCTGCTTAGTACAAACACCTATAACAATCGCACCCTTTACCTGTTGCCATATATGTTTGGGCTGATCGGTGGAGCATACGGAGCGCTGTTCCAATCCGAACTTAAGCTAACAAACCGCTGGCCCGCATTGTATCGTTCTATAAGCTGGGGCGGTCTGACCCTCATGGTCTTTTGGGCTGTAGGCTTGTCGCTCGTCGCTCGTCCTGCGCTCGCTTTGAGCCAGAGAGAGGGACGAGACCCAAGAATCCTGTTGGACGCGGCGCGTGCGTCAATAGGTAGTTGTTCTTGTAAAGTGTTTTTAGGAGCATGGGAATTTTATTATGCAGGCCGTTCATTGGGCTGGCATATTTACAAGCCTTATATGCCCACCACCCAACCCGAATTTCAAAGCCTTCTTTCCGATATTGATTATGCGATCTTCTTGTCAGCAGATGTTAATGCCGATATCGACAGCCAGCTATCACTTACAGGTTTCCATCTGCAAGAGAAGATTGTCGGTGACCTAACTAATGGGATTGATGTGAGAAGTCATGATAGCGCCAATCCCTATGGCCCATACTCGGTATATCGTCGCTAAAATGCGTCTCAAATTAGAGGGGCTTACTTGAAACAGCTACTCCAAAACGTCCGCACCGGGCAGGCTGCGGTGGTTGAGGTGCCCGCGCCAAAGGTCGGACATGACAGGATATTAGTACAGGTTGCCGCATCCCTCGTATCGGCTGGCACTGAGCGGATGGTGGTGGACTTCGCGGAGAAGAACCTGCTGCAAAAGGCGCGCTCCCGCCCCGACCTCGTGCGCCAGACGGTGGACAAAGCCAAGCGCGAAGGAGTATTGACTACCCTGGAGGCCGTCCAGAACCGTCTCGACCAGCCGATGGCGCTCGGCTACTCCTGCGCGGGCACGGTGATTGGCGTGGGCGAGGAGGTTACGGACTTCAAAATAGGCGACCGAGTGGCCTGCGCGGGTGGTGGTTTTGCCGTCCATGCCGAAGTGGTAGCTGTGCCGAGGACCCTTGTCGCGCTGCTGCCGGAAGGCGTAGGTTTTGAAGAAGCCGCCTTCACCACTGTCGGAGCCATAGCCTTGCAAGGCATCCGGCTGGCGGAAGTCAGGCTGGGCGAGGTGGTAGCGGTCATCGGCGTGGGGCTACTCGGCCAGCTTACCGTGCAGATGCTCAAGGCGGCGGGGTGCGTGGTGGTAGGCATGGACATCCAACCGCAGCGCGCCGAGCTTGCCCGCCAACTGGGTGCCGATGCCGTAGCTACGAACGGGGAGGACCTGGCTGCGCTCTGCCGCCAACTCTCCGGCGGACACGGGGCCGACGCTGTGCTGATCACCGCCGATACGAAGAGTAACGAGCCGGTGGAACTGGCGGGCGAGATCGCGCGCGACAAAGGGATCGTGGTGGCCGTGGGCGCGGTCGGCACCGAGGTCCCGCGCAAATCCTATTACGAAAAAGAGTTAGACTTCCGTATCTCTCGCTCTTATGGCCCGGGCCGTTATGACGCCCAGTATGAGGAGGAAGGGCACGATTACCCATACGCCTACGTGCGTTGGACGGAAGGGCGCAATATGCAGGCATTCGTGCAACTGCTGCACGAAGGAAGGGTCAATGTCGAGCCTATAATCACCCACCGCTTCCCCATAGAAGACGCGCCGAGAGCCTACGAACTGATCACCGGCAAAACAGGAGAGCCTTCGCTGGGGGTGCTGCTTCTCTACCCGGAGAAACCAGACCTGCGCCGGAAAGTGATGCTGCGACATGGCCCTTCGATGGCAGCCGAGGAGACGGCGGGCATAGGCCTGGGCAAGATAAGGCTGGGGGTGATAGGCGCTGGGAACTACGCCACCGCCACCCTGCTGCCCGCCGTGAAAGGGCTATCTGCTGTGGACTTGGTAGGTATAGCGAGCGGGGGAGGGTTGAGCGCACGCAATTCCGGGGACCGCTTCGGCTTTTCCTACTGTACCACGGATACGCGAGAGATCCTGGATGATAGTAGCATCAACACCATCGCCATTCTCACCCGCCATCACCTGCACGCTCGCCAGGCAATTGCGGCGTTAGAAGCTGGAAAGCACGTCTTTGTCGAGAAACCTCTATGCCTCCATGAAGACGAGTTAGAGGCCGTTATAGCGGCCTACAGGGCTGCGCGGGAGACACCGAAGGGCGAGGCTGCTTCTGCTTCTTCTGCCACCGCCCCCACGCTCACAGTCGGATATAATCGCCGTTTCGCGCCCTTCGTCGTTGAGCTTAAGAGGACCTTGCAGAAAGTGAAGGAGCCATTGATGCTCCACTACAGGGTGAACGCTGGCTATCTTCCTCCCGACCACTGGCTGCAAGACCCCGCACAGGGAGGTGGGCGTCTGGTTGGCGAGGGGTGCCATTTCATTGACCTGCTGATCCACCTGGCTGGGAGCGCGCCTACGAGGGTGTGGACGCGCAGCTTGCCGGATATGGGGCGCTACTCTTCCGACAACCTGCTCGTGACGCTGGAGTTCGCTAACGGCTCGGTGGGGAGCTTGACGTATGCCGCCAACGGAGCAAAGGGCTTCGGTAAAGAGTTCGTTGAGGTCTTTGGTGGTGGCGTCTCCGCTCGCTTGGACGACTACCGGCTGCTGCACATTCTCGACGGGGGCAAGGAGATTAAAAGGCAAGCCCGGCTTCGCCAGGACAAAGGGCACCGGGCGGAGTGGCAGAGACTTGCCGACCACCTGGCAGGCAAGGGACCGGCTCCCATACCGTTCGGTGAAATAATATTGTCTACGAGGGCAACGCTGGCGGCGCAGCGCAGTTTGCGGAGTGGAGAGCCTGTAGTGCTGGGTGAAATGGAAGAGTCTGGAAGCTGATGCGGATAACTCACATTGTCGGCGCTCGCCCCAACTTTATGAAGGCTGCGCCTGTTATTGCCGCATTAGAGCGGCGCGAGGGAGTTTCGCAATCACTCGTGCATACTGGACAGCACTATGACACCAACATGTCCGAGGTGTTTTTCAAGCAGCTAGGCCTACCTCAGCCCGACGTGAACCTGGAGGTCGGCTCAGGCTCCCACGCCGCGCAGACGGCTGATGTCATGGTACGCCTTGAGAGGCTGCTGGAGGAGGAGCCTCCTGATTGGGTCTTCGTCTATGGCGATGTCAACTCTACGGTGGCGGCAGCCCTGGTCTGCGCGAAGTTACTGATCCCCGTCGGGCACGTGGAAGCAGGGCTGCGCTCATACGACAGGAGGATGCCGGAGGAGATCAACCGGCTCCTTACCGACCAGATCGCAGACCTACTGTTCACCCCCTCGCAGGACGGAAATGAGAACCTTGCGCGGGAAGGTGTGGATCCTGAAAAGGTGCATATGGTGGGCAACGTGATGATAGACACCCTCGTGCGTTTGCTACCCCAGGCGGAAGCGCGCCTCTCGCAGCTACAAGCGGCTTTGGGCATCGGTAAGCAACGGTACGCCCTGGTGACGCTGCACCGCCCCTCCAACGTGGATGAGCCGGTGGGGTTGCAAAGGATCATGCAAGCTCTGTGCGAAATAGCAAAAGATACTCAAGTCATTTTCCCTGTTCACCCTCGCACCCGCCAACGCTTTCAGAAAGTGGGAATCGGAACTCAGGAATCGGGAATCCATCTCATTGAGCCTGTTGGGTACGTGGATTTCCTGGCGCTACAGAAGGGCGCGACCCTGGTTATCACCGATTCGGGAGGCATACAGGAGGAGACCACGTTCCTGGGCGTGCCCTGCCTGACGCTGAGGGAGAATACCGAGAGGCCCGTCACCGTCACCCTCGGCACCAACACCCTGGTAGGGCAGGATACCGAGCGGCTGCGCAGGGAAGCCGCCCGCATCCTGAGAGGAGAAGTCGGAAAGGGCGGCATCCCTCCGTTGTGGGATGGCAAGGCAGGCGAGCGCATCGCCGATATAGTTGTGCGAATATGATAAAGAAGGCTCAACACTGGGGGCAGTTGTGGCGTTACTTGGGTCCGGGCTGGCTCCTGGGACGCGCCGCCTACAGCGCCCGTCTGCGCAGTGGCCTGCTGCGCAGGCAGCTACCAGCCACGACATGGGAAGCGCGGCCCCTCTCTTCCTTCTTGAGCGACCCCGCCCTGGCCGACCCGCAGCGATACCTGGAGCATCGCCGCAAAGAAGCCCCAAAGTTCTTCTTCGACCCAGCCCGCCGCGCGGAGTACAGCGCCTATTTTGCGGACTGGGATGGACAAGCAGCGGGAGAAGGACCACTCCTCCTGAGCCGTGAGCTTGCGGAGGGCAGTCTGCGCTACTTCGAGCACACCTCCGCCCATACAGGGTTCCCCCCCGACTGGCACGCCAACCCGTTCACGGGTCAACGAGCGCCCGCCGGTCTGCATTGGAGCCAAATCGGCAACTATAGCTGTGGGGATATCAAGATAATATGGGAGCCGAGCCGCTTCGGGGCTGCTTATGTGCTGGCGCGGGCCTACTGGCGTACCGGCGATAACAGCTATGCCGAGATGTTCTGGCGCATGCTCGAGGATTGGCGTGCCCATAATCCTCCGCAGTCGGGGCCGAACTGGATGTGCGGGCAGGAGACGAGCTTTCGGGTCATGGCCTGGTGCTTCGGCCTTTACGCTTTCCTGGACGCCCCTGCTACAAGTGGGGAGCGGGTGGCCGATTTGGCTGAGATGGTGGCAGTGTCGGGAGAGCGCATCGAAGCCAACCTGGAGTATGCACTCAGCCAGCGCAACAATCACGGCATCAGCGAAGGGTTAGGCCTGTGGACGGTCGGCGCGCTCTTCCCTGAGTTGCGTAAGGCGGCAGAGTGGCGCGAGAAGGGGCGCGAAATCCTAGAGAGTCAAGGTCGTGAGCTGATCTACGACGATGGGGCTTTCGTACAGCACTCGGCCAACTACCAACGGCTGATGTTGCACGATTATTTGTGGGCGCTGCGGCTGGGGGATATACATGAACAGCCGTTCAGCTTGGAGTTGAAGGCGCGCGTGGGTAGGGCAGGGGCTTTCCTCTACCAGATGCAAGACGAGGAAAGTGGCGGCGTACCGTACTACGGTCAGAACGACGGCGCGCTGGTCTTACCCCTCAACAACTGCGATTACAGAGACTTCCGTTCTGTTGTTGGAGCCGTACATTACTACTGCCACGGCACGCGGCTCTATGAAGATGGACCCTGGAACGAAGACTTGCTCTGGCTGTTCGGTCCTCAGGCGCTTGATGCGCCCACCAATGCGCCGCAAAGGGCCGACTTCGGGGCACCCGTGGGTGGCAACTATACGTTACGCGCTCAGGGGGGCTTCGCTGCAATGCGCTGCGCCACCTTCAAGGACCGCCCCGGTCAGGCTGATATGCTACATGTAGATGTCTGGTGGCAGGGTCAGAATATGGCTGCCGACGCGGGTACCTACAGCTACAGTGCGCTCCCTCCCTGGGACAATCCGCTGGCCCACACTGCTTACCACAACACCGTGACCGTGGACGGACTCGACCAGATGGATAGGGCGGGCAAGTTCTTGTGGCTGCCCTGGCTCCGCAGTCGAGTAAGGTGCCACGAGCGGTCAGAAGAGGGACATCTGGCATACTGGGAAGGGGAGCACAATGGCTACAAGCGCTTGCGGGAGCCTGCCGGCCATCGCAGGGGAGTATTGCGCCTGGGAGATGGCATGTGGCTTATACTGGATGCCCTGTGGAGTCGGGGAAGTCATGATTACAAGCTGCACTGGCTCTTCCCCGACGTACCTTATAGCTGGGAAGAAGCGGCTGGACGGCTGGCCCTCAGCACTCCGGTCGGACCTTATTACGCTCAAATGACGACATTGCAGGGTGGGGGCGCTCGCTCCCTCGTTCGAGCGGACGCGTGCAGCCCACGAGGGTGGAGAGCGCCGTATTATAATTACCGTGAGCCTGCGCTCTCCGTGGATCTGGCGGCGCGGGGAAGCGCTCTCATATTCTGGACGCTGCTGGGGCCGGAGCCTTGCAGCGTAAGCGTACAGGGTGAGGAGATGACGTTGGAAGCGGAGAGGTGGATGGGAACCGTTCGGTTAGGGGTGAAACAGAGCAGACATGGGCTACATGGGCTACATGGGCTATTGGTGGACCATGTAGCCCTGAGCGGAAAGGTAGAGGACAGATTGGAGCCTTCGCTATGCGCGTCCTCCTGATACACCAGGCGTTCGCCTCGCCCGATGAGCCGGGTGGCACCCGCCACTACGAGCTTGCTCGCTACTGCATGGAGCGGGGCCACCGCTTCACGATTGTCGCCGGCAGCCTCAGCTACTTGTCGGGAGAGCCTTTCAGCAAGGAAAAAGGTTTGGTCTCCGATCAGGATGTGGATGGAATCCGCGTTTTGCGAGCCTACATCTATCCGTCGCTACATCGCAGCTTCTTCTGGCGAGTAGTCTCTTTCATCAGCTTCATGTTTACCTCTATCTGGGCGGCCCTCCAGGTGGGGCGGGTAGACGTGGTAATGGGCACCTCGCCCCCGATCTTTCAGGCAGTATCGGCCTGGGTGATCTCCGCCATACGTAGGAGGCCCTTCCTACTGGAGATAAGAGACCTGTGGCCTGAGTTCGCCATAGACATGGGAGTGTTGAAAAACCCGGTTCTGATCGCCCTCTCGCGTTGGCTGGAGCGCTTTCTATATGCCCGTGCCACGCACCTGCTGGTCAATTCGCCTGCCTATCGTGATTACCTGCTGGGCAAGGGCCTACCCGCGACCAAAATCACCCTGGTGCCCAACGGTGTTGACCCTGAGATGTTTGACCCAGCCGCCAGGGGTGAGGAAGTACGCAGGTCGCTGGGCCTGGATGAGAAGTTTGTAGTAGCATACGCCGGCGCATTGGGCCAGGCCAACGATATTGCCACGCTCCTGGAAGCGGCAGACCGCCTGCGCCACGAGCCTGGCATCCACTTCTTACTGGTGGGGGATGGCAAGGAGCGCACCAATCTGGAAGGCCTGGCGAAGCAGAAGGAATTGCCCAACGTTACTTTTACCGGCTCGATGCCCAAATCGCATATGCCGAATATACTGGCGGCATCGGATGCCTGCGTCGCTATACTGAAAGACATACCGATGTTTCGTACCACATACCCCAACAAGGTCTTCGACTACATGGCGGCGGGCAGGCCTACTATCCTTCTCATTGACGGCGTTATCAGGCAGGTTGTAGAGTCCGCGGGTGGAGGCGTGTTCGTGCCACCAGGCGATGGGGCTGCCCTGGCGGAGTCTGTACGGGAATTGAGCCGTGACTCTCTGCGGGCCGAGCGGATGGGCGTGGCGGCCCGCGAGTATATCACGAGGCGTTTCAACCGCCGAGATCAGGCCGAGCAGTTCGTGAATTTGCTACAACGCCTGGCATATAGCAATAGAGGAGGAAGGACTAGCGGACATGGCGGGCGTAGCAAAGTAGGCCTGTCAAGCAAGGTAAGCAGTGAGAATAGTAGGAATGGTGGGCATAAGGTAGGAGGCCCTTTCTACAAGTATATGGGTAAGAGACTGCTTGACCTGAGCATCGCCATACCCTCAACTATACTCCTCGCCCCGCTAATGCTGCTACTGGCCGTCCTGGTGCGTCTACGGCTGGGTGCGCCTGTGCTCTTCCGCCAGCAGCGCCCAGGGCTACGCGGTAAGCCTTTCACCATACTCAAGTTCCGCACCATGACAGACGCTCACGATCCCATGGGCAGGCTGCTCTCTGATGCTGCGCGGATGACCCCCCTGGGCGCTTTCCTGCGTCGTACCAGCCTGGACGAGTTACCAGAGTTGATCAATGTGCTGCGGGGTGAGATGAGCATCGTGGGGCCGCGCCCTTTGTTGATGCAATATCTGGAGCTTTATACGCCTCGCCAGATGCGCCGGCATGAGGTTAGGCCGGGCATCACGGGTTGGGCGCAGGTCAACGGGCGCAACGCCATCTCCTGGGAGGAGAAGTTCACGTTGGATGTCCGGTACGTAGACCGTTTGTCGCTTACGCTTGACTTGAGAATACTCGCTCTAACCGCATGGAAGATCGCCAGGCGTGAAGGTATAAGCCAGGAGGGGCATGCGACAATGCCGCAGTTCCTGGGTGCCACACAATCTGTAAAGCCAAGAGTATGAACAATATATTGATAGTGGGGGCAGGTGGGCACGCGAAAGTCGTGGCAGACATCTTGCTTTCTCAGGGTATGGCGGTAGGTGGGTTCCTCGACGATGACTCGGCTACGTGGGGGTTGAACCGGCTCAATATGATGGTTCTGGGCGGTATAGAGATGTACACCCACTACGATCTGGTTGGGCTGATAATGGGGGTAGGGTCTAATCCTGCCCGGCAACGCATAGTCGAGCGCTTAGGCAGAGAGGCCCAGCGTCTATGGGTCAATGCTATCCATCCCAGGGCAACAGTTGCGTCTTCCGTGCGCATGGGGCATGGGGTAGTCATAGCCGGGGGAGCCGTGGTAAACCCTGACAGCGTACTTGGGAATCACACAATTATAAACACCAGCGCCAGCGTTGACCACGACTGCTTTATCGGCAACTACGCCCACCTGGGGCCGGGCACACACCTGTCGGGCGGGGTTAGGGTAGGCGAAGGGGCGCTTCTGGGCGTAGGCGTCTCGATAGCTCCTGGATGCTCTGTAGGCGCATGGGCAGTGGTGGGGGCTGGAGCGGTAGTAGTGAGAGACATACCCGACCATGTGACAGCCAAGGGCGTGCCTGCTCGCTGGACGACGAAGTGATGAGGACTGAGGACTGAGGGATAAAGTAAACGCTCCTTCCACTCCCCACTCAGTCCTCAGTCCTAATCACTTCGTAAAAGGAACATATAACTATGCAAATATCAATGTCCTCCCCAGATATTACCCAGGCTGAGATTGATGCCGTGAATGCGGTGTTACGTACTCCATACCTGAGCATCGGCCCGCAAATCACTTGGTTCGAGGAGGAGTTTGCCGCTTATACAGGGGCGCGCCACGGCATAGCGGTCAATTCCGGCACGAGCGGCCTCCACCTGGGTGTCATTGCGGCAGGCGTTGAGGAGAGGGACGAAGTTATTACTCCTTCTTTCAGCTTTATAGCGTCTGCCAACTCCATATTATACGAGCGAGGCAAGCCAGTCTTTGTAGATACTGATCCCGAAACGGGCAACATAGATCCCCGGTTGATTGAGGGAGCAATAACAGCACGCACGAAGGCCATCCTCGTCGTACATGCTTTCGGTCAGCCCGCCGATATGGACCCCATCCTCGAAATTGCCCGTCGGCACAACCTGTATGTGATAGAAGATTCCTGCGAAGCAATAGGCGCGGAGTACAAAGGGAGGCGAGCGGGCACTCTGGGCGATATGGGGGTGTTCGCTTTCTACCCCAACAAGCAAATGACGACGGGCGAAGGGGGCATAATAGTCACTGACAAAGAGGACTGGGATGCTCTCTTCCGAAGTCTGCGCAACCAGGGCCGTGATGTGTTCGATGCCTGGTTGAATCATACCAGGCTCGGCTATAACTACCGTCTGGATGAGATGAGTGCTGCCCTCGGTCTCGCGCAACTTCAACGCATAGAAGAGTTACTAAGCAAGAGAACGAGAGTGGCTGAGTGGTACAATGAACGAATGGATCGCATCCAGGGTCTATACAAACCCTTCGTTGCCGACACTACTACTCGCATGAGCTGGTTTGTCTACGTTGTGCGCTGCGCTGAGGAAGGCAAGCGTGACGATCTCATGACATACCTGCAAACACACGGTATACCTTCCCGGCCGTATTTTACTCCTATCCACTTACAGCCTTTCTACCAGCAACAGTTCGGCTGTCGTAGAGGTGACCTGCCGCACACGGAAAAGGCCGGCGACACCTTCCTGGCGGTCCCATTTTCAGGCGTGATGACTGAAGAACAGGTGGACTACGTTTGCGAGCACTTACAGACAGGTATGGCGCAGTTAGGTGGTAAGAGGTGGGTCGTGCCGGCAACAGCATATTTCGAGGGATAACCGCGTCTGAGTTATCAGTTAGGCTACCTTTCCGCTTGTCTAGTCACTGATAACTACCTTATGTACCTTAAGCTCGCATATTTCAGGCATATACCTGTATAATTGATCTATTACAGGTGTGAACCTAACGGAGGGATAAGGACTTTCCTTCGGTAGAAACAAAGTACAAAGGCGCCATATTTCCTGCTGGTTTCGCAAGATAGGGTCAACCCGAACAGATCAAACCTAGCCAAAACCAGATGTCTTGCATACAGAAATACAGGTGTAGCATATGCCGACAATCCATTCCAGTTCGGACAGCTCCCAGAAAAGAACAAATCAGCATGGCTCCCATGCAGAACAGACAGAGCAGGCAGGGGAGTATTACTCAAGTGAGGCACTCACTTCGCAGTCCTTACGAGGCAAGACACCCGCACATGGGCGCGTCCACACAACCAACGGTATGTTTAATCCAGCCTATGTCGTAAGCTCTTTCCGGTCCCGGTTGCTCGTACTGCGTAACCGCCACTTCCTGGCTCTCGATGTATTGATTTGCCTGCTGACGCCCCTCCTGGCTCTTATGCTGCGTACTGATGGGGATGATATATCCGGCAAGTACCTCCGATCTCTCGTGGTGATTACCCCTTTGTTCTTGCTCATAAAGCTGGTTGTATTCCTAAGAGGAGGTCTTTACAACCGTTTCTGGAGATATGCGGGTGTTGAGGAACTGGGCAGCATAATATGGCTAGGGTTGATAGCTCTATTGGCAGAAACTATCTTCTTTTTCCTGGTCCTCCGGCCGCTGCATCTGCTGTCGCCCGATTTCCCACGCTCCGTGCCTATACTGGACGGCTTTTTAAGCCTCGGTCTCATAGGTGCGCTTCGTTTTTCGGTGCGTATGGTAGATGTCGCACACCATACTCGCACCAGGAAATCGTATAGCAAGCCTGTGCTCGTAGCCGGTGCGGGCTCGGCGGGTGTCATGATAGTGGCCGAAATGCGAACCAACCCCAATCTCGGTATGACGCCCATAGGCTTCCTTGATGATGCCCGAGAGAAGCAGGGAGCGCGCATACGCGGCGTGCCTGTACTCGGTCGGTGCAGTGATATTGCGCGTGTGGCCTCTGACACAAATGCGCAGGAAGTTATCATTGCCATGCCTACGGCGCGAGGTAAGGAGATACGGCAGATTGTAACCCTGTGCGAGCAGGCGGGAGTGCATGCAAAGACCATTCCGGGTATGTATGAGCTGCTCGGAGGCACAGTCTCGGTCAAGCAGTTGCGTGACGTTGAAATTGAAGACCTGCTGCGGCGAGACCCTGTCAGAACCGACCTGGCTGCGGTGGCCGAGTTGGTACGGGGCAAGCGGGTGATGGTTACAGGCGGAGGCGGCTCGATAGGTAGCGAAATCTGCCGGCAAGTCTTGCACTACGAACCCAGCATGCTGCTGGTACTGGGGCACGGTGAAAACTCGGTATTTGAGATCCAAAGTGAATTGGAGAGGCTACTCGAGCAGAAGCACGGCGCGGAAAGCGAGG
>JBBSIK010000021.1:0-13257 GCA_038232115.1 Chloroflexia bacterium | reverse complement strand
TTACTTCCTCTTCCAGAGCCTCTATCGTCATGCCTTATATTCTATCGTGGAAATTGCCCGACCTCAACTCTGAACACTTACGACAAGCTAACACATTGTGCAGCCTGGCGACCATTTGTTATAATTAGGCTGGCGTTTAGCACTCACGGTCTCGTAGGTCAATTGGCAGAGCATTTCGTAATACCCTGCTGTGCTATAATGAAAGTATGAAAGAGTGTAGTCGCTGGGGTCAGCGCAAGGGGACCGACGAGTTTGGCAACCGAGGAGCCAGAAAGCAGCCGTGGTGCAAAGAGTGCAACAGATTATATGCTCGACGGTACTACCAGGATAATAAGCCGAAGCTTTGACAAGACATCAGGAAGCTTACAACCAAGCGACGAGCGACGAACACTACATCATAGAATATCTCTCTTCTCACCCATGCCTGGGCTGCGGCGAGAACGATCTTGTTGTGTTATAGTTTGACCATGTTCGAGGCGTAAAACGAGAGGTGATCTCGACCCTGGTGCGACAGGGTTATACTCTCAAGACACTGCTTACAGAGATAGAGAAATGCGGTGTGGTGTGCGCGAACTGCCACCGGCGTCGCATAGCACAGCGAGCTAATTTCTACAAAATTAGGCTTACTAACGTGAAACTAGACTAACTATTACTCGTGCCCGTAGCTCAGTTGGTAGAGCATCGGACTTTTAATCCGTGGGCCGACGGTTCGAGTCCGTCCGGGCACACCACTCAAGTTGGTTCTGGGTTCGATCCCCTGTAGGTTCACTATAGAATAACGATGGACACGAAATCAGCTCAATTGCTAGCTGCACTTAGCTGATTTTGTCGCTTAAGCAGATAACGTAACGTCGAATACCCGCCAAGCTCTCGAATCGACCTGCAACTTACCCCCGTACACTTTGTGGTGAGTCTCCTATGTGGATGGCTGCTCACCTCTCCTCAAATCCCACCTTGACCACATCCGAATACCCATTGCCTTCCAACCCGGCTTGTTGTATAAATAACTTACCAAGCTCCATCACACCCCGGTGCAGCTGGTCGGTTTTGGCTTTAGCAAGGAGTCTTTCTGTGACAGACGCTTCCATCGAAATAGCGACTATTTAGCAGGAGACACCCAGTGTCTCCGCAGTTCCATGATGGAGGCACCATGCTTCAGGCTCAAAACCTGTCCAAGTCCTATGGCGTACACATTGTTCTTAGCGCCGTAAACCTTATAATCAACGATGGCGAGCACGTCGGCCTGATTGGCCCGAACGGCTCCGGTAAATCCACTCTCCTCAGGTGCCTAACCGGGCAGGAGTCGCCCGACAATGGCTCTATAATTCTTTCTCCACGCAGCACGCGAATTGGATACCTGGCACAGTCGTTCAGCCCACTGGAGAACGATACTGTGCAGCACGTACTGGAGCAGTCTCATGGCGATCTGGCCCATGCGGATGGCGAGCTACAGAAGGCAGCCGATGCTCTTACCGGCGCGCAAGACATGGACGCTGCAATGGAGGCTTACAACGACGCCCTGCTTCGCTTTGAGACCCTCGGCGGATACGAGCGAGAGCATCGGGCGGCAGCCATTCTACAGGGGCTGGGACTCGGCAACGTAGATCCGGCGATAGAGGCAGGCACCCTGAGTGGCGGACAGAAAACACGCCTGGGTCTGGCCATACTGCTGTTGCAAGAACCCGACCTGCTACTGCTCGACGAGCCTACTAACCACCTGGATATTGAGGCTCTCGAATGGCTGGAACAATTCATCGGGGACTATCCGGGCGCGGTCCTCATCGTATCTCATGACCGCGAATTCCTCGACCGCACGGTTGAGCGCGTCCTGTTCCTGGATCCAGAAGTTCGCAACGTAAAGAGTTATCCAGGCAACTACAGCAGTTTCGCCGAGGCCCGCGAGCAGGAGTACGAGGCTCACATGGAGGCTTGGACGAGGCAGCAGGAGTACGTTGGCCGGGTGAAAGGCGACATCGCCAGGCTGAAAGGTGAAGCGGTCGCCATCGAACTGGGTACGACACCACGACAGCCCGGCGTTCGCAAGCTGGCCCGCAAGAAGGCGCGCGTGGCAAAATCCCGCGAGACCAAGCTGGAACGATACATGTCGTCGGAGGAACGAGTGGAGAAGCCGGCGCTCCATTGGTGGCTCAAGCTCGATTTCGGCGCTGTACCTGCGGGAGGCAAGGCGGCCCTGCGTATTGAAGATGTATCGTTCATGTATCCCGATGGCACCTGCATACTCAAGCACGCTTCGCTCGATGTCGGCTTCGGAGAGCGTATGGCTTTGGTGGGGCCGAACGGCGCGGGCAAGTCCACGGTCTTGAAGCTGATAGACGGCACACTGCGCCCAGACAACGGCCAGGTCCGCATAGGCACTAACATACGTATGGGAAGGCTTTCTCAGGAGCAGGAGACATTGAGGCCAGATTGGACGGTGCTTCAAACTGTGTTCAACGAGCGGCCCAGTAACGAGACAGATGCGCGTAACTTTTTGCACTTCTTCCTCTTCAGCGGGGACAGTGTGTTTCGGCGGACGGACGAGTGCTCTCTTGGTGAACGCACCAGGCTGCAATTGGCCCTGCTGGTCCTGCGAGGCTGCAACTTGCTCCTGCTAGATGAGCCGCTCAACCATCTCGACATAGATGGCCGCGAGCACTTTGAGGCGGCCCTCGACGCGTTTGAGGGTACTGTGATCGTGGTGGCGCACGACCGAGCTTTCCTTCATGACTACCCTGAGCGGGTGATCGAGGTGAAGGAGGGCAGCCTGCGCCCCTTCGAGGGGTATGACGATTATCTGGCCCATAAGGAGGATGCTCGCAGGTACTAAAGTCAGGCTACCAGCACTTGTACACGTGAATTGCCCTCTGGTAAAATGGCGAGTAGAGCATATTATCTGTGCTCACCATTTTGTGCTTCCGAACAAGAGTCTTCAAATGAGATACTCCGGCGTGCGGCGTTTTGGCCGTGGCCCCATATGGCTGGCAATCTGTTGCATACTTCTCGCGTTCATGGCTAGCGTGCCTGTGCACTCCTATGCTGTCGTGTCCGGTACAGTCGCCGGAGAAAAGCTGGTGCTGGCCTTTTACTACATGTGGTACGGTCCGGCTGACTTCGCCGGGGGTAAGATGGCGGACCTACCGCTTACCGCTTACTCCTCTGATAAGAACGATGTTATTCAGCAACAGGTAAGTCAGGCAAGAGGTGCCGGAATAGACGCCTTTGTCGCTTCCTGGACCGGCGCGGGCACTGACACCGATGCGAACTTTTCCAAGCTCCTGGACGAGGCCGCCAGGCAGAACTTCCGCGCTACCGTCTACGTAGAGACCAACTCAGTGATGCAGCACGGCGATGTGGCCGCTCAGGTACAGTCTCTGGTGCAGCGATTCGGCAACAACCCTGCTTTCCTGCGCTGGAACGGGAAGCCGGTACTCTTCTTCTGGTCACCTCAATCGTTGGGCGAACCGGATGTATGGCGCGGGATACGCCAGAAGGTTGATCCGCAGAACTCGCAGGTATGGTCAGTTGATACGATAGACAGATCCTACCTGGATGTGTTCGACACCGTGCATCTATTTAGCGGCGGCAAGTGGAACCCTGCCACAGATGTAGCGGCAACCGATATGCAGTGGCGTGCGAGAGTCGATACCTACAACAAGGCGCACAACACCCAGAAACTGTGGACCGCCGGCGTGATACCAGGCTGGGACGAAAGCAGAGTTCTGCCGTTGCGAAACCCTCCCAAGATGTTTGACCGGCACGACGGCGCTATGTACGAAGAAGATTGGCGCGCGGCCATCGCCAGCAACCCGGAATGGGTGACGATCACAAGTTGGAACGAATGGTTCGAGGGTACCCAGATTGAGCCGGGTCAGGGCTACGGCAGCCAATACCTCGACCTGACACGCAAGTATGCTACGCTATGGAAGCATGGTCCCGGCCCCTGCGATGGAGGTACGGCCTTCCCACAGACCGGGTATAGCATATGCCACGCGATGGAAGGCTACTGGCGCCAGTATGGTGGGCTTGCGCAGTTTGGCTATCCCATATCGAAGCCTTCAAGCGAAAAGAACGCTGTAGATGGCAAAGAATACACCGTCCAATACTTCGAGCGCGCCCGCTTCGAGTTGCACCCTGAGAAGCAAGGCACCCCGTATGAGGTACAACTCGGCCTGCTCGGACGCCAGTTCCACTCGGTTGAGCCTCCCACCACCCAGAACAACGCCCCAGGCTCCCGCTACTTCCCAGAGACAGGCCACAGCGTGAACTCCACCTTCTACAGATACTGGCTCGATCATGGAGGGCTGTTTGTTAACGGCTTCCCGATCAGCGAAGAGACAAGAGAGAAGATGGTGGACGGCAAGTTCTACACAGTGCAATACTTCGAGCGGACCCGCTTCGAGTCGCACCCTGAAAACACCCCACCGAACAATGTGCTCCTGGGTCTACTTGGTCGTATGGCCTGGGCGCAAAAGGTTGGCAAGTAGCAAGAAGGCCTCACCAATGCCGGTGAGGCCTTCTTTATAGAGAATGGAAAAGATTATCTGGGGCCGAGTGAGTTGATCGCCAGTAGGATGCCAAGGCCCGACACCATCAGAGCCGATATCATCGGTAGCCGAGCCATGAACCCGCCCTGAAACTTGATACGGCTGACAAGCCCGCGGCTGTAAACCATCAGGATACCTATCGCCGTCAGCACCACCGCCAGGCCGAGGCTGAACGCCACTATCAACAGCAGCCCCAGGTCCACACGTGCTAATCTAATGGCGACCAGCAACACCACCAGCGCACTTGGGCAAGGGATGATTCCCCCGCTAATACCGAGCGCAAGCAGACTACCCAACGACACCTTCTGTCCTTCCGCAGGCAGATGCGTGTGCGGGCGACTAAGTGGGCCGTGCGAGTGCGGTATGGTCGGGTCGTCGAGAGAGTGCGAATCGTCATGCGCGTGGTCGTGTGGATCTCCGGAGCCGTGGGAGTGCGTATTCCCGCCATGAGTATGCGTCATGTTCGCCACCGTAGCGTAGGAGCGCCGCCAGTGCCGGAACCGCTGCACAAAGAGGGTCAACCCCACAATCATGATCAGGACGCCGGAGAAGAAGCCGAGCCAGGGATAGAGTGTCTCCGGCACGACATACTGCTGCAAGGAGAGCACCACCAGACCGAGAAGGAACACACCGACAGTGTGCGTAAACGTCACCGTAAGGCCCAGGAGTAACGCATGCAACGGAGTCCCTCGCGTGCCAACCAGATAGGCCGCTACTATTGTTTTCCCGTGGCCTGGGGAAAGTGCATGCGCCGCGCCCATGGCGAACGAAAGTCCCAACCCGAACAGGAGCAGGCCGGCGGGCACTTCCTTTTGCTCAAGCAGATGTGTCAGGACCTGCTCCTGTTGCTTTATCCAGTCGGCGAGGCCCTGGGCCCAGTCAGTCAAGAAGAAACCTGTGCTTGTTCTGGCCGCAGTTCTCGCGCCATTGCCTGTGCTCGATACAGCGAGGCCCGGCTCGTATGTAACTACAGCCGACGTATCTGTCGGGCGAGTGTTAATGGAGTCGGGGCTGTATTTCGTCAGGCCGTCACTCCGGTCAATAGATGGCACGCTCGAATTTGTAAGCTTCACGCCCTTGTCGGGGTTGGCGATTATTTCTTTCCAGCCGATGCGGTCCGTAAAGTTCGCATCGTGGTATTCCAGTTCAGCTTTGCTGCCTGGCGAGGCTTTTCCTGAAAGATTTAGCTCAAGGCGCAGTGTCGGCGAATTGAACTGCCCCGGAGGGAAGCTGAGAGCCGAACTTTGGATTGAGAGCGGGACTGGTTTGCCGTTCACCGAAAGCGAGAGGCCCGGCAGCAATTCGCCCACTTTTCTCGCTATATAGCCAGCACGCTCCGCCTTCGTAAGGTTTGTGTTGCGGTCCTCGCGAATCGTGGCAAGCTCGCTAAAGGTGGGGATCTCGGCCATGTCCACGATGTAATGTATGTCAACATGGTCCGTGCCGACGGTTATCGCGCTGTACTGGTTGATGCTGAAGTTGCCCATCGGGTGTGCGCTAGCCGGTCTGGGCGCAAACACCGCCACCATGCACACCAACACAGAGAGCGATAGCACCACACGCATGTACTTATTCATAACCACGAGGGTCCCCTTCCCTGTTACCTTGCTAACCTAATATCTTACTGCTTCACGAATGCTGCGGCCTGCGGCGAATATAGTGGGCTGAAATATGGATTTATGTCAAGTGCTTTTTGTACGCTCTTACGCGCTTCGTCGGTCTGCCCAAGCTTATTCTGTATCATGCCGAGGTGATAGTAGAAGAGTGCGTTCTGGGTGCCTAGACACATTGCGCTCTTCTCGGCCTTGAGCGCATCATCGTAGCGCCCATTCTTGTAGCGGACCCAGGCCAGGGTGTCTAGTGTATGCACGTCTTGTCGTTCCCGCCCCGCCACTTCGGCCTTCTGCAAAGCACCCACAAGGTCCATATCGTGGTCGGCTAGGAACAGCGATTCCTCCATATTGACATTCACGCCATTCTTCTCGAAGAGAGTATAGATATAGCCGACAAGATCATACTGCTCCTTGGCTGCTTTGTTATCGCCTATTGACGTGTAGATATCCCCCAGAGCAGTGACGTATTGGGGCAGAGGCACGTTAGCTACCGACTGCTTGTACAACTTTATAGCTTCGTCTGTCTTGCCCTGAGACCACATGACCTGAGCCAACCCGGCCTGCGCATGCAAGTAATTAGGATAGGTAGCCAGCGCCTCGTTATACATTTTCTCGGCCTCTGGTAACTTGTTGCTGTTGAAATAGATGGTACCCAGTTGCACGCGGCACCAGGCGGTATTCTCCGTGACGGGGCCGCCCGCAGCCACTGCACGCTGCATGGCATCTATAGCGCCAGGCACATCGCCATATAATTCGCGGGCGTAAGATACCCGGGAATACGAACTGAGGTCTGGGCGCAGGTCGACCATCTTTTGGAAAGTGGCAACCGCGAGATCGTAGTTGCCCATTTCGATCTGTCCATCACCAATGACGCCATAAGCATACGCCCGGTCCGGCAACACGTTTACAGCCTTCCTACCCCAGCCCTGCGCTTCCTTGAAATTGTGTCGAGACAGGTCCAGTGCGCCAAGTCCGGCCAGTGCCTCGTAGTCATCCGGCTTTATTTGGAGAGACTTCTGGAAGGCCTTCTCAGCCTCGCCGTAATAGCCCGGATCGTTGGTTTCGCGGGCCTTCTGCTGGTACGCCAGCCCAAGTGAGGCCCAGGCTTTGTAGTCAGCCTCATTAGACTGAATACGCTTCTGCATGTTAGCGATGGTGAGATCAGCGCCGCCAAGCGAAGTCGTGCCACTCGAGGCCAGCAAAGAGCCAGCCTGCACAACTGCGGGGTCCGCCGGTGCTGCCGTTGGGGTAAACAACGGCGCTGTAAGCAGGCCCACTGCAACCAGCAGCAACGCTATCCCCATCATAAGTGTGTACCGGCTGCTGAAGAAACCGCCGAAGAAATCGCTGCTGTTCTTTATTATCTTTCTTTGTTTTATCACTTATATCCCCAGCTAGAGAAAATATCTTGCTAAGACTATATATCCGTTCTACACTTGGAAAGTCATATGCGCCTGTGAGTATGCCGGGGCGGGCACAACACCCACCCCGGCAGCTCGAAACATACCTGAACTCGTCTACGCTTCGATGTTCTCAGACGGCTTTCGGTTCACCGTCCGGCGGCGCCAGTACAGGAAGACCAGTACCAGTCCGGCGGTAGCGGATGTGCCGATTACGCCTAAGGCGATCTTGTCTGCGCTAGTCTTAGGAGGCATAGCCTCGTAGCCCTGGAACGGCGAAGCCACATAGGGGAACGTTGCCAGGAAAGCCTTGTCGTTCGCGTCTACGCCGTCGGTGAGGGCATTATTAGGGGCCTTGTTGTACTTGGCGGCATCGCAGGGACCGACTGTCCCGACTACGCCATAGCTGCACTCAAAAGCCCGCAATTCGATATCCACCACGTCATCACCCAGGCGACGACCGTTGGGGAAGCCTGCATTGTCGCCAGCCACCACGCCGAGGCGATTGGGGTTAGCGCTAGGTGCGATAGTGGTATTCAACCGGATCATCTCGGACGGGGTGACCGTCGGCAACTGGTTCACGCCGGGTATGCCGGTGAGGAACACAGTTACCAGGTCGGTGCGGCCACTGGTCGGGGCCTGCTGCGAGGCGGGTATAGCGCCACCGTAGAAGGTGTTGATCAAGGCCGCAGGCTCAGGGCTTGTGACGAACGAGCCGAACTGGGCGTCGTTGTCAGGGCGCGAGCCGTTAAAAAGGTCCTTCTTTGCAAGAGGTATAACTACCTCGTTGATCAGAGGGTTGGACAGACGCGACATCTGTATCAACCCGCCGCCGTTCTGGACTTCGCCCAGGCCGGTGATTACGCGAGTGCTCATGCGCTTCGCCTCAGCCCAAACGCCGAACACGCCATTCTGCAACTGCAGAGTGCTGATAGGCACCTGAAGAACAAGCGAATGCACGTTGTATCCTGCAATACCATCCACGCCTGCGGCAGGGGCCAGAGGAATAGCATGCGCGTTGTTGAGAGGGCGCAGACCAACCAGGTCGAAGATCGAGCCGATGTCCACGTAGAACGGATCGTCTCGCTGGCCGACGAATACTTTACCGCCATCAGACAGGGGCTTGATAGCCTGGTTCGCCAGGGTGTCGTAGTTAGGCGTCGAACGCGGTCCGATGTTGGCCGGTGGCACCGGCACATCCCGAGCTATAACGTCGGAAGCGGTGATCTGGAAGTTACCGTTCACAGTGCCACGCCGTATGCGGGTGACATTGTAGAACTGGCGAATATTGTAGGTATTGTCGTTTATGTTGTTAATCGGGCCTGTGTTGTAAAGGAAAGTGTTCGGGTTGACGATCTGAGTGCGAAACTCAAAGCGGTAAGTGATGTTGGATACAGCGTTGCCTCGGGTGTCGAGATTGATCTCGTAAACGGCTCCCGGAGCATCAGCGAACTTATAGAAGTTCGGCCCACCAGCAGGCTGCTGGAGCGGTATGTAGTTAGCAATGAGCGTCACCGAGGTGGGATCATTGGGGCTAACAAACGCATAAACGTCGGTGTTATCGATCTGCGGGTCCGTGCTGGTAAGCGGGGCCTCGCGGTGGCTCGATGCGGAGACGGGGCTGAAGGGCGTAGAGAACGCCGCGAGTCCCATAACCGTCATGAGCGACATGACTGAGAGAATTTTCTTTTTCGTATTCAATGTAGTCTCCTGCTCATTTGCTGGTCAGGTGTACCTCAACTGCTGCGAAGTGCGCTCTGAAAGGGGCGCTCAGGGACATCTCAGCTTAGTTAAGGAAGCGTGGGCGTGCAAATGTTCCCGCCGACGCATACCTAAAGTTACTTTTCCCGTACTTTTTCGGCTAACCTGAGTTGGACGGTGTAACTACCGATCCCGCGACCGGCGAAGGCTGTAGTAGGAGCCTCCGTCGTCTGCTCACTACCCCCTGCCACCTCAAACCAGCAATCGTGCAAGCGACACATTCAGCTTCCTTGCAGTGTTCATCTGAACTGTATCCTCGGCTCTGTAGCAAAACCACGAAGCAAGTTTCTCCAGAGATGTTGCCGTTTCGGTAGGGTAGATAACTATCCCAGAGTCACTCACTGCTCTCACAACAAGTCTCGGGCTGGAACGCCTGATTGCCTCACACTAAAACGCTGGCGCGGGCTGCCCCCCGGCCTATACCACCTCCTCGACAGGGAACTTTGTAGTTTGATCCGGTCTCCCCATAGTGTCTGCAACTCCAGGATAAAGCCTGAAACACCAGTACAAACGTGAGAACCTGATGCTTGGGCGATACGACTTAAAGGCCGTCACGCTTGAAGTTGCTAACTAGCTTACGCTCTCCAATTACCTTTGGATTAAGGTCCGACGGTATGTTGCAGAAGGCGGAGGGACCGAAGAATGCAAAACCAACCACAAAGGTAGCAAACCCACGACGCAGGTTACGAGCTACAGGCTGGCTCCGCGTGCCCTCATACGCGGGAGTATTGTCTCTCATGGAAGCAAAATGTATGCCACGACACCCTGTCGTTGCTACAAGTAGATATAGAGGAGGCAGAGGATTGAGCGCCTTATCTCGAACATCGGACGAACCTACCGACATAGGGCAATGCTGCGCGGGCAATCGCAAAGACTCGGGCAAAAGAAAAAGCGGCAGCCACTGGCTCGTAACCAGCACGCTGTCGCCTTTCGGCAGAGCTTTGTCAAAGTCATAAAGGTCGCAATCTGGCTGCCCAAACCACACATTGTCATTCCGAACGTAGTGAGGAATCTGGTGGTAGTCGTACACAGTTGCAATTTTGCTACTCACTTCCTCCAATTCAGCAGTCTCGCATGCCACCCGATTCCTGTGGCGTTCGGAATGACAAGGTGTGGTTTGGTGGCTGCTATCTTATTTTTGGCGACTTTGACAAAACCCTGGCCTTTCGAGGAATTACTTGCTACTTACGCTTGCTTGCAGACATAGCCGGTATGTAGAAGTTCTCGGTGTACTCTTTCACCTGGCGGTGCATAGAGAAAGTGGGGGCGCAGGAAACAATAGCTTCCTTCATGATCGCCACCCAGCCGAGCGGAACGCCGTCCTGATCGCGCTCGTAATAGGTGGGGACAACGCTCTGTTCTAGAATGGTGTAGAGCGAGACGACATCGTGCCAATCTTGCTCATCTGGATTGCCGTACTCCTGACCCTCGCCTATGGCCCAACCGTTCTTGCCGTTGTAGCCCTCTGCCCACCAGCCATCTAGCACCGAGCAATTGGGGATGCCATTGAGGGCCGCCTTCATGCCGCTCGTGCCACTTGCCTCGTAAGGCCGCCGTGGGGTGTTGAGCCACACGTCCACACCATGCACGAGATAGCGGGCCACATTCATATCGTACTCTTCCAAGAACAGTATCTTACCCTGCAGGCCATCGTGCCGTGCGGCCCAGTTTACCTGCTGGATAAACTGCTTGCCTGGCTCGTCCTTCGGGTGCGCCTTGCCCGCAAAGACCATCTGCATAGGACGCTCTGGGTTGTTCATTATTGTAGTCAGCCGGTCCACGTCGCTGAATATGAGGGTAGCGCGTTTATAGGTGGCGAAGCGGCGCGCAAAGCCGATAGTGAGCGTCGCGGGGTCCAGCAAGTTTGCTACTTCGGCGGGAATGTTGTTGCGCCCGTACCACTCCGACATGCGGCGGCGAGCGAACTCTACCATATCACGCTTGAGTTTGCTATGTATCTCCCATAGCTCCCGGTCAGATGCCTGGTAGAGCGGCTGCCAGGTAGCAGGATCATCGAGCTTGTTGTACCAGCCCTCGCCGAGATACTTTGTGAAGAACGAGTACAATTCAGAGGCGAGCCATGTGCCTGTATGCACGCCATTGGTGATAGAGGAGATCGGCACCTCGTCCACCGCAACGTTCGGAAAGAGCCAGTGCCACATGTTGCGTGACACCCGCCCGTGGAGCTTGCTTACACCGTTGGCGTACTCGGAGCCGTGCAGAGCAAGCGCTGTCATGCTGAAGGCGGGACCCCAGGGCTGCCCCTCCCTCGCCACGTTGAGTAACTGCTCCTCGCTAATCCCAAGCTGAGGTGCGAAATCAGAGAAGTACTTATTCATCAGGTCAAACGAGAAAGCATCGTTCCCTGCCGCCACCGGAGTGTGCGTCGTGAAGACGGTGCTCGCTGCCACTTCCTTGAGAGCCTCGTCGAACTGCTCGCCCCTGGCGACACGCTCGCGCGCAAGCTCCAGTATCAGGAATGCCGCGTGGCCCTCATTCATGTGCCAAGCTGCCGGATTGATGCCAAGCTGGCGCAGGGCGCGCACACCCCCGATGCCGAGCACCATCTCCTGGGCTACGCGCATCTCCTGGTCGCCACCGTACAGGCGCGAGGAAAGCTGGCGGTCCGCAGGCGCGTTGGGGTGGATGTCGGTATCGAGCATGAACAACTGCACGCGGCCCACCTGGAAGCGATACACCTTCGCCAGGATCATACGGCCCGGTAATTGCACCTCCACGATCACCTCACGCTCGTCGGGCGTCTGCGCGGGCATCACAGGCTCGTCATCAAAGTCTATCTTGGGATACTCTGCCTCTTGCCAGCCGTCAACATTGATGATCTGTCGGAAGTAACCCTGCGGATACAGGAAACCGACAAACACCATCGGCACCCCCAGGTCAGACGCGCCTTTCACGTGGTCCCCCGCGAGCACGCCGAGGCCGCCGGAGTAGATAGGCAGCGACTCGTGCAGGCCGAACTCGAACGAGAAATAGGCCACAGGCCCTTTCTGGTCTGGATGGGCGACATCGTACCATGTGTCCTTTGCGCCTATATACTTGTCGAACTCCGACATGACGGACTCGTACAGGGAAGCGTACTCTGGCCTCTCGGCTGCCTGCTCAAGCGTCGCCTGGCGAGCCTGGTCGAGGAACTTCACGGGGTTGTGGTACACATCTTCCCACAACTGCAGATCAACGTCTGAGAAAAGGTGCTGGGCCTCCGGGTGCCAGGACCACCACAGGTTATAGGCAAGCTCGGCCAGTCGTTTGACGCGCTCCGGCAGAATGTGAATGTTGCCCACAGGTTGAATAAGGTTCAATACAAAATCCTCCCTAAGCATAATCAGGGGCGGCGTTGCCCGGATGCATTGTAAGCGAATCGTGAGTAGTTTGCCAGGGGCTAGGGGTCAGGGACTAGGGTTTAAGACAAAACGCAAAGACGCAAAGAACGCGCAAAGATTATGTAGGGGTTCTCGTCTCCTGATTCATAATTGAAAACTCCTAGCCCCTTCTATGCCCTTCCCAGCACGAGGCAGGCGTTTATGCCGCCGAAGCCGAACGAATTAGATAGGGCGGCCTGCACGTGTTTGTGCCGCCCTTCATTGGGGATGTAATCGAGGTCACAGTCGAGATCGGGATGCTCCAGGTTGATGGTGGGAGGCAGATAATCGTGCTGCATAGCCAGGCAGGTGATAGCGATCTCGAAAGCGCCGCTCGCCCCCAGCGCATGGCCGTGCATCCCCTTGGTGCCACTAATCGGGACCCTGTGGGCGTCTTCACCGAAAACCTGCTTCATAGCCAGCGTCTCGGTCTTGTCGTTCAGGGGTGTGGCCGATGCGTGCGCGCTGATGTAGTCTATCTCGTGTGGCGTCAGATGCGCGTCGGCGAGAGCCTCCCTCATGGCGCGTGTTGACTGGGCAACATCAGGCCGGGGCGCGG
>JBBSIK010000020.1:0-13540 GCA_038232115.1 Chloroflexia bacterium | reverse complement strand
TGTCGGGCTACGACCAGGAGGAGTGGGCCAGGGAGCGCGACTATGCAGGCCAAGACGTGCATCAGGCCCTCGATGACTATACCCGCTTTCGGCAGCAGCACATAGCGGAGCTATCGGCCCTCTCTCCCGCCGACTGGGAGCGCCCCGGCAGGCACGAGGAGCAAGGCGACATCACGATGACCACCCATACGCTGCACATTGTGGCTCATGACTCGCAGCACGCGGCGCAGTTGGCACGACAGTTGAGCAGTTAAGTATCGTTTCCATTCACAAATATGGCGTTCAAGGAGGCGTCAGGATGGATGTAGAGAAGAAGTCACGTCGCACATCGGCGGGAACGTGCGAACTGTGTGGGGCTACCGTCACCAAGCGGAGCATGGCAAAGCACCTGCAAACGTGCATACCGCAGCATGAAGCTAAAGAGGCTGAAGGGGCGAAGAAGCCCGCAGATGAGGTCAAGTTCTTCCACATACTGGTCGAGGGATACACTCCGTACTGGCTGCATATCGAGGCGCGCGCCGACACGACGTTGAAGAAGCTGGATGCTTTCCTGCGCGACACCTGGCTGGAGTGCTGCGGCCATCTGAGTGCCTTTCACATCGGCGGGCGCAGCTACATGTACATGTATACCACCACAGGCTTAGGTGGCAGGAGTATGAACGCCAAGCTAGACACGGTGCTCACCCAGGGCACAGTCATGAGCCATGAATATGACTTCGGCTCGACAACAGAGTTGGGGCTAACGGTGCTAGGGGAGAGAACAGGGCCTGCCCCGGATAAGCCTGTGCGCCTGCTGGCCCGCAACGATCCACCCGCTAGCGTTTGCCAGGAGTGCGGCCAGCCCGCCACGCAAGTATGCACAGAGTGCTTATGGAGTGATACTGAAGGCTGGTTCTGCGACAAGTGCGCCGATGAGCACGAGCATGACGAGGAGATGTTCCTGCCAGTGGTGAACTCTCCGCGAGTGGGGGTATGCGGATACTCGGGATAGGCATAATCTCCTCTCAAAGACGAAGAAGGCCGGACCTGCTCATGGGTCCGGCCTTCTTCTTTGAAAGAATGAACGAGTTTGTTAGCGTGCTGCCTTCCGCAGACTCAACAGGAGACCTGCCAGCAGGACCAGCATCGCGCCCAGCATCGTCAGTGTAACTAGCGTGTTGTCGTTGCTGCTACCCGTCGTCGGCATGCCTGGTATAGCGCCGGGGGTAGTCTGAGGTATCGTCGTTGACTGTGGCAGAGGGGTCGCGGCCAGTGTTGGCTGCACAGGTGCGGCTGTGGCTGTAGGTGAAGCCTGGGCCACGGGGGTAGCAGGCTCTGCCGTCGGCAGGCTCCCTACTGGCGTGGCGAGCGCGGGCGTGGCTGCTGTGGGTGGGGTGGGTGCTGCCTGGCCTGCCTGCACCGCTACGACACGGCCTTCGATCTTCGGGTCCACGTTGCCTATACTCTTGACGTAATTGACCGCCACCTCATAAAGCTGGTCCCGTGTGACGGGGTTGACTATCTTGGTCAACGAGGTATAGCCGTCGCCGCCCACCACCATGAAATCGTTGGCTGCGACCTTGTAAGTGGCGTTGGGGTCAACCGGCTTGCCGTCAGAGAGCACGACGTACACGATGCGCGAGCCAACGGGTTTTGTGGGGTCATAGGCGAGGCGCACGCCCGATAGTTGAATGAAGCGGCCCGCGTCCCCCGACAGATCGCTCACGCCATTCTCAAGCGCCGCCAGCAGGTCCGAACCTTTCAGATCGCCCGTTACCACGATATTGCCGAACGGCAGCACCGCGAATACGTCGCCTCTTGTGATTGGACCAGGATTGAAGTCGGCTCGCAATCCGCCCGAGTTTTGGAGCGCCACGTCCACACCGTAAGTAGCGCGGATAGCGTCGCTCACCAGATTGCCCATTTTGCTCTCTACGCTGCGACTCCGGTCTACGAGCGAGGCTACCGTGCCCACCTGCTCGCCCAGCACCGGCTTGATCTGGTCGTTGGCCTGCTTCACCAGGGCAGCCAGGGAGGGATCGGGGGTGATCGCGCCGCCGTAAGGCCTGTGGAACGCGCCCCACGCCCACACAACGTTCTTGGTCGCCGGGTCCACTAGCAGGGTCATTTCGCTCGTTTCGAGGGCATGGTTGGCCGCGCTGACGAGGATGCCGTTGACGCGAGCCATCGTCTTAATGCGGGTGTGGCCGCCCACCAGGAGGTCAACTTCGGGATCAAGGTTCTTCGCCAGGTCGCCGAAGATACCGGTCACGTCGTCAAAACCGCCGTTCTCCGAGCCTTGATGGTACACGACGATGATCGTCTTGACGCCTTTGCTCACAAGCTCTTTCACGTACTGGTTGGTAGGTGCGACAGGGTTCACCCAGTTATAGCCCATGATGCCTTTGGGATTGGTAGCGTTGGGCGTCTCTGGATTGGCGATGCCGATGATGCCCACGTCAATACCGTTCGCCTGGGCGATGATGTACGGCCTGGCGAAGGGCGCAATCTTGCCGGTGGAGGCATCCACGATATTGTCGGCGAGATAAGCGAACTTGGCCAGGCTGTTGAGTTTGGTGAAGCCCGCCACGCCCCTGTCGAATTCGTGATTGCCCATGGCCGACGCGGTGAAGCCCATCAGGTTCATGGCATTGATGGTCGGTACATCGCCCAGGAAGGCCGAGTTGGGCGGTGTAGCGCCGATGTTGTCACCATCGCTGAGGATGAGAGTGCCGTTGGGATTCTTGGCCTTCTCCTCGTTCCAGTAGGCTGCAATGTTAGCCACGCCACCACTGGGCACGGTCAGGCCGTCCACGCGGGCCTGCACCGGGTCTAGCTGCCCGTGGTAGTCTCCCCACGCAAGTACCGTGACCGGCACAAGGTTGGCGGGCGTATCGCTGAACGCTTCGGTGAGCACGCGACCATCGGCGAAGCGTGGCGCGGGTATAGCAAGGGCATAGGCGGCAGTGGGCGCGATGTCTATTGCGCGAGGCTTGCCTATCTTCTTGCCCTGTGCGATGCCAGGCCCGTAGATGCCAAACATAGCGTGCATATTGGTGTTATTCGCCAGGTCCACCGCGTCGGGCAGGTAGCCGTGTTGGCCGTAGAAGGGCGAGTCGGCGACTGCTTTGCCCGCGGTGGGCGCGTCGAACTGATAAGGCGGCTTGAGGACGACAACCACATCGCCCGTGCGGGTGGGATTCCAGCCGTTGATGGTGTAACCGTCGGCCTGAATAGTGCGCGTCTGCTCCTTCTTCCAGACCGCAGCGGCGGGCTTTGCGCCATTGTCGCTCAGGTTGTTGAAGGCATCCATGATCTGGCCGCGCACCGTTTCGTAGTCGGCCTGGGCCACTGTGCCCCCTATCTCGCGGTCTTTGAGGTTGATGTAGATGTTAGCGGTGCCGCCGGCCACGTAGCCGATAGCTTTGGTGTTCGCTTTGTTAGCCGGATCGTACAGACCGGCGTCCTGAAGCACCTGGAGCACGTTGACGCTGCGGGAAGCAGCACTGAAGCCATGGTCCGCGCCCACGAACGTCACTACTTTGTCAGAGCCGCCCATCAACTCCCACAGGTGGCCCAGTATCTGATCGGCCTCAACATAGGCCGATTTGATGTAGCCTTCAGCCTTCGCGGGGTCGGTGCCATAGACGGGTCGCGGGCCTGTGTACTTGGGGTCGGCCAGGGACATAAACTGGTGGGAGAACTCGTCCGTGTCGGGGTAGCCCGCCATTACCACGTCGGGGTTATAAGTGCCGATTACGTAGTCGTGTACCTTGCGGTACATGTCATACCACTTGAGGCCTTGCTCGACATAGGTCTGAGCGTCTACGATGCCCGCTTCAAGAGGCGCGAAGTCGGCACCCGTGGCGCTGGGGAAGTCTGCTGCGATCTTCTGCTCCAAATCGGGCATATTCGAGCGGGTGCGGGACAGCGAGGAGAAGTAGATGCGCAGCTTAGAAGCGTCGGCGTTGAGGTCTATCAGCTTCATGTAGGTACCGACGAGGAGGTTATTCTGCGGCAGATTAAGCTTGACATCTTTCCAGTCGCCCACTTTGAGGTCGGCGACAGCGTTGGCCGCGTCCTTCGCCCCACGGGTGATGAATACTTTGTCGTAGTTCACCGCGTTGTCATCGGTGCTATCGTAGATGTAGACGTTGAAGTTGAGGGTGGCCGCGGTGCCGCTGATGACGTTGGTGTTGAACGAGAAGCTGGTCTCTTTGGCGGGGCTGAACGAATTAGGCAGGCCGGTCCCGCCGGTGGCATCGTTGAGCTTGAGGCCGTTTGTATAGACGAGACCGAAGTCCTTCACGAAGTTGGGCAGCACGCCAGGCACGTCGTAGTTTGCGACCACCCCCCGCGAGCTATAGAAGTTACGGAAGTCAACGGCTGGGCCTTTGATCTTCGTGCCGGGCAGAGTGCCGGGCCAATCCATGATGGCGACCTTCTTGCCGGACTTCTCGGCCACCTCGCCATACGTCTCGGCTTGCAGGATCGTGGTCGAGTAGCCGCTGGTAGAGGTATAAATGCCGTTAGAGTTGATGTGGAAGGTGTTGTTCATGCCGCCGTGGGTGCCGCTCCACGCGCCTGTGGTTATGCTCGACCAGCCTGCGCCTGTATTGGGCGGAAACTGGGACACCATGCCGTTGTCGCCTGTGACGCCGCTGTTGAATATCTTCGCGTAGTTTGGCATGTCGCCCGACTTTGCGTACTTCTCGGCGAGGTCTGGCCGCATGCCGTCGCTGATGAAGAACAGTTCCTTCGAGGCAACGGCAGCGTGCTTGCCTCCCTGGCTCTGGGCTAATGCGCCAACCCGTGGGATAGACATAACAGCCGATGCCAGGAAGACGAGCGAAGCCGCTATCTGCAACCGGCCATGTTTGCCATGCGTCCGCATTTCAGGGAATCTAGGCATAATCGTAATTCCTCCTCGTAAATGTAGGGTTGTCATGTGCCGAACCTATCCGAACCGTCAGACTAATTGCGAATATAGGCGCATCCGTAAACACAATAGCAAGCGACTGTTAGCAGGTTATTAAGAAAATGTTATCTTCTGCCGTGGGCCGCCATTTGAGCCTGGCGCGCTTATTCGCGAGCAGCCCTAGCAGCATAGAACGTGCCGAGATATGGCGCTTGCCCTCTCAGAGGAGGGGTAGGTACCCCCGATGTTCTGTATCTTCCGCATCGTCCTCCCTGATAGTCTGTCGCTCCGCACGTATTTTCTCACGAAGAATAGATGCTACGTTATCTGCTTCCTGCATAATTTGGAAGATATCTCGCTTCAGTTCTGCATATTTTGCCCATTCAGTAGGATATTCTGATTTCACTGATTCCAAGTCTATCAGACGGGCGTATCGGCTACTGTATGCGAATAGCCGTTCCCTAAGATTGGAACGCTCTTCCACGTCCGATATATTAGCATCTAGATATTCTATCCAATCCTTAGAACCCTTTTTCGAGTTACAAGCTTGACAGCATGGAACTAGATTGCCAAGTTGATGCCCAAACCCACGTAGTTGACCCTCTTTTACAAGACTTATTAGATGGTCCCAGGTATCGGCTGGTTTCTTGCAATAAACACAGAGTAGCTCGCCATCAGGGTCTTGTCCCAGCATCCTGATAGCAGTATCTAAAGTATGCTCATCGTAAGTATCACAAGGAGCAAGCGCCGAGGCAAAGGCATGGCTGATAGTCGTCTTTCGCTTCTGAAAGATGGAGTATGGCTTCAGATGCCCCTTGATAGTTGTTTTCCTCATAATGATCTCCGCTATACTACGCTTCCCTGATAGGGCGGCCCCCATCCGCGTCAAGTTAACGAATTCACAAGTGTGGATTGGGGGTTTGTATGGATAGACATCGTCCAGGCTCGCCACTGGTCTGTCTGAGGAACGGGAACTACCAGGGGCAGCAGTGGTACAGTGGGCTCGATTTGTATGCTCTGTAGAAGCTGGAAGGTAGTCGGACGGTTCTTCCGCGATTCCTTCCTACCAAATTGGTCCCAAGTAGAATACAGGTGGGTCAACACTGCCACCAGCCCCTTCCCCGCTCGTAAGGCCGTCGCCATCGTTGTGATCTGACGCTGCCATACCTGCCAGGCGCGACCCGGACTCAGTTCCCACGCCTCATGCCCTTCATCCACGCCCACCCGTAGGCGCACTGGCGCGGTGAGGTAACCAAACACCACCATTCCTATCAACTTGGCATATAACTCGCACATCACTCGTCCCGCCATCCGCCCCGAAACACGGTCTAATTCGCCTTGCATTTTCCACAGCTTGAATAACAGTTCCACCTACCATCGCGCACTGTACACGAGCCGCACCGCTTCCCCTGCCAACTGTTCCATCGGCACATTAGTGATATAGATGTTCCAGTCCAGCATCGCCAGATAGGAGGCACTGTACTGAAACCCCCGCTTCTTCTCGGTTGCGTGTGCTCGTCGACGGCGTTGCTCAGCAATCGGTACGGGCAGCCGACTGGCGACCACGCGCAGCGGTAATTGCGCTCTCACTCCCAGGCAGAGTGTTAGTTCCAGTACCGCTTCCACCTGATCTGTGGCCCTGATGTTGGCATACCTGGCAAGGGCTTCACCCAGATCCACCGGCTGTCCATCAGAGGTGAAGGCTTCGAACCGGGGGTTCCAACGACAGATGAAGTAGACCTGTGCGCGCACCAACTGGCGCGATACCTCCAGCGCCACATAGCCCAGGTCGAACAGGATCAGACTACCCTCTTGCAGTAGAGGCAGATGGTCACGATAGCGGTGATCCGACTGTTTGGCGGGTTGGCCAAGCACAGTGTGCAAGTTGCCAGCCAAAACCTCCCATAAGACCTGCCATTTGATGCCTGCTTTAGGGCCGTCTCCTCCTGTGCCGGGATACTGATCGGCCAAACGGTCGGGCAAGGGTACCTGGCTGCTGTCCAGGAGATAAACCGAGGTGAACTGCCTCAATACGGCGATAGGCAAACGACCTTGCTGCTGGAGCAGTTGCAGGCTATGTTGGAATAGCGTCTGAAAAAAGGCCACTGCTGGTGCGGTGAGACGCTGCGCGATACCCTGGCGGGTGAGTTGCACGCCGTAGTCGGCAGCCACCTGAGCCAGGATGTTGTATGAGGCCGTTGGGTGCTGGATAAACCCTGCAACTAAGATCAGCAGTAAGAGGGGACCTGTGAGCTTGGAATGGCGACGCACCAGGCCAGTTTGGTGGGCCAGCAATTCTGCTTCCATAGTAAATAAGGTTTGTAAGGTACGCTCGATTGCGGTAAGATCAGGCATCGGGAACTCCTTTTGCTAGATGGAGATAGTTTCGCTACTTATTCTTCTAGCAATCGTAGTTCCCGTGTCCCTATTGTGAATTCGTTAACTTGACGCGGATGAGGGCGGCCCCAACATTCTACAGATAACAAGTGGAAGCAGAAAGGACGACCCACACGGGCCGCCCTTTACTGCTTCCAACCGGACTCTCTTAACTGACTAGCCGATAGAACCTTCCATCTGTAGCTCGATGAGCCTGTTTAGCTCAACTGCGTATTCGAGGGGTATCTCCTTGGTGATCGGCTCGACGAAGCCGTTGACCACCATGGCCGTGGCCTCGTTCTCGGAGATACCTCGGCTCATGAGATAGAATAACTGGTCCTCGCCCACCTTCGAGACCGTGGCCTCGTGCTGGACGGTGGTCGAGTTGTTGGCTACATTGATAGTCGGGTAGGTGTCCGAGCGGGCGTCCTCGTCCAGCAATAGCGCGTCACACTTGACGTTGGCCTTGCAGTGATGAGCGCCCTCGGCTACTTCCAGGAGGCCGCGGTAGGTGGCGCGTCCGGTGCCCTTGGAGATAGATTTCGATACGACGTTCGAGGTGGTGTAAGGGGCCTTGTGTACCATCTTCGCGCCTGCGTCCTGGTGCTGGCCCGAACCCGCGAAGGCTACCGACAGCACATCACCACGAGCGCCCGGCTCCATCAGCCACACCGCCGGGTACTTCATCGTGAGCTTCGAGCCGAGGTTGCCATCTACCCACTCCATCGTGGCGTCTTTATACGCGGCGGCCCGCTTGGTCACGAGATTGTAAACGTTGTGCGACCAGTTCTGGATCGTGGTGTAACGGACGCGCGCGCCTTCCAGCACGACGATCTCCACCACGGCAGAGTGAAGCGAGTTGGTCGAGTAGGTAGGGGCGGTGCAGCCTTCGACGTAATGCACGTAGCTGCCAGGTTCCGCGATAATCAGCGTGCGCTCGAATTGGCCCATGTTCTGAGCGTTGATGCGGAAGTACGCCTGCAAGGGAATATCCACCTTCACGCCTTCCGGTATGTACACGAACGACCCGCCCGACCACACAGCCGAGTTGAGCGCGGCAAACTTGTTGTCGCCTGAGGGAATGATTGTAGAGAAATACCGCCTCACAAGATCAGGATAGTCACGCACTGCGGTATCCATGTCGGTGAAGATAACGCCTAGCTTGGACAGGTCTTCGCGTAGTGAGTGGTACACGACCTCGGATTCGTACTGAGCGCCCACGCCTGCCAGGTACTTCTTCTCGGCTTCGGGAATACCCAGGCGGTCGAAGGTGTCCTTCACCTCGGCGGGAACATCCTCCCAGCTACGGCTGTTCGTGTCCGACGCCTTTACGTAGTAGAAGATGTCCGAGAAGTCTATGTCGCCGAGGATACCACCCCACTGGGGCATTGGCTTCGACTCGAACTGCTGGAAGGCGCGCAGACGGAACTTGGTCATCCACTCCGGCTCGCTCTTCATGTGCGAAATCTCGCGGACAATCGCCTCGTCAATGCCCTTGCGGCTCTTGAAACTATAGTTTTCCGGCATAGAGAAGCCGTAGCGGTAATCGTCCGTCGCAACGCCTTCCTGTATCTTTGTTAATTCAGTTACCATTTGTTATGTCCTCCATCTGTAAGCGAGTGCCGGTTGGCGTATTGCGTAGGTTCGTACTCCGTATTGGCACCGCACCCCACAAATGCTCTATAATTGCGAGATTGCCATAAAATAATGCTCTATCTTACTTCCTAATTATACTCTATGCATGGGCGCTTTTCAATGGGTTTAGACAGGATTAGCTGTGCAAATTACATCGATCTATTCATGGTGTTCACACGTATATGCGCCAGACTTGCTATTTATCCTAGTCGGTACATGATGAATGAATGAAAGAACCACTGTTACCTCTATTACCTCGAACAGCACTTCGCAAGAAAGACTTGGGAGTTTGCTCGATCTTTTGTACGTTCTTGGAATTCTGTTTGGTCTCGTGCTAGGAATTATTAACGAGCTCTTGAGTGCTTACGCTCTAAGTGTAGCCGCTCCTTTGTGGTTCTCAACCTTTGCTCTACTAACTTGCGCTGATGTAGGTTGCGTGTTCTTACCTGTCGTAGTGAGAGCACGTTTTGACAGCCAGCAGTTCACCAGTTTGGCCGTAGCTGTAATAGCAATAGCCCTCTGCGCTTTCTGGCTCATAAACGTCATTTTGAGCTTTAATTACGGAGCATATCTGTGGGGTCTTGCTTAAGTACCTCAGTGATACTATGCTTCTAGTTCGCAGAGTTGCACCTAGCTTATGAAAATCGCCCTAGTCCACGACTACCTAAACCAATACGGCGGCGCTGAACGAGTGCTGGAGGCCCTGCACGCCCTCTACCCACAGGCTCCCGTCTACACATCTATTTACGCGCCGGACATGATGCCCGCGCTTTACAGGCAGTGGGATATTCGCACGTCCTTTATGCAGAGGCTGCCGGGCATTATGCGGCAGCACCAGGCTTACTTGCTGCTCTATCCCACGGCGGTCGAGTCGTATGACCTGTCGGACTATGACGTGGTGTTGAGCAGCAGCAGCGCGTTTGCGAAGGGTGTGATTACATGTGAGGACGCCCTGCATGTGTGCTATTGTCATGCTCCCATGCGCTTCGCCTGGAGTTACTACGATTACATCAAGGGCGAGCGGGTAGGGCGCAAGATGCAGGCCGTCTTGCCCCTAGCCCTCAACTATGTTAGACTCTGGGACGAGGTTTCGGCGCGGCGTGTAGACGCTTATGTAGCCAACTCGCGTATGGTTGCTCGCCGTATTCGCAAGCGATATGGCAGACAGGCCACTGTCATCAACCCACCTGTTGATACTAGCCTGTACACGCCCGATCTCAGCACGCAGGGAGACTACTTCCTTATAGTATCCCGCATGATCCCATACAAGCGGCTCGACCTTGCGATAGAGGCTTTCAACAGCCTGGGACTGCCGCTCAAGATGGTTGGCAAGGGTCGGCAGGAGGCCGAGCTACGGGCCAGGGCGATGTCGAACATCCAGTTCGTCGGCTCTGTGCCGGATGCCGAATTGAAGCGGTTGTATGCCGGGTGCCGGGCCTTAATCTTCCCAGGCATGGAAGATTTCGGCATCTCGCCCCTGGAGGCGCAGGCATCGGGTCGCCCGGTGATCGCCTATGAAGCGGGCGGTGCGCTCGAAACGGTGGTGCCCGGCGTCACAGGCGAGTTCTTCACCGAGCAAACAGCAGAGAGTCTGGCAGAGGTGGTTTCGCGCTTCGACTCCCGGCAGTACGACCCGGCAGCCATACGCCACCATGCCGAGACCTTTGACACAGAGGTCTTCAAGCGGCGCATCGCGGAGTTCGTGCAGGGGCAACTGGAAAGAAAAGGGCAGGATTTCTGATTTAGCCAGTGTTCAGGATAATCCGAAAAAGCAAGATTCTATGAGTGAGCAGAGCGCAGCACAACTAACGGGAACAGCGCCAGGGAAGCCGGAGTTCCTTACGCTTTTGCCAATCTTTGACGAACTGCGGGACGAACGCGTCGTTGTGCGGCCCTACCGAGAGGAAGACGCACAGTCTCTGTTTGATGCCGTAGCCGAGTCGCGGGACCATCTGCGTCCCTGGATGCCTTTCGCGGACGCGCACCAGACTCTGGCCGAGACGCAGGACTGGATCAACCACCAGCGATCTAAATGGATATTGCGCGAGTCGTTCAACCTTGCAGTGTTCGATGCTTCGGGCAATAGCTTCCTGGGCGGGGTGGGGCTGCACCTGCATAGCTGGGAGATACGCTATTTCGAGATAGGCTACTGGCTCCGCAAGTCTGCCGAGGGTCACGGCTATATGACCTCGTCGGTGCGTCTGCTCGTGGACTGGGCGATGACCTCGCTCAAAGCCCAGCGCATAGAGATACGCTGCGACGAGGAGAACACGCATAGCGCCAGCGTTGCCTGGCGGCTCGGCTTCATCCAGGAGGGCTGCCTGCGTAATGAATTCCAGGCCCCCGACGGCAGGGTGCGCAACACGCTGGTTTTCTCACGTATACCGGGTGATAAGTGAAAGGTGGTTCTGAAACGTGAAATGTGGAATGTGATGTCGCTTACTAAAGAGAGTCTCTCCATTTATGGCACCCATAATTAGCGAACCGCATCACGTTCCACGTTTCAGAACCACCTTTCAGAAAGAGGAGCAGAATGGAACTCAGGCAGTATTGGAACGTTATATGGAAGCGGCGGTGGCTGGTGCTTGCTATTGTTGGGCTGGTGACAGTGATCAGCGCGGGGTTGGCCTTGACATCGCACCGGACGTACCGTGGCGACGAAGTTTTCACCGCAAGACAGGTTCCAGTGCCCTTCGCGCCCGGCACCGAGCAGTCTGTGTACGGTGGCTATTATAATTGGATCGCTTCGGAGTTCCTGGTTGACGACTATACACAAATCCTGGAAACCCAGGCTTTCGCCATGAACGTGATTGACGTGATGAAGAGCGAAGCTGCGGCGGGGCGTCCTGCCAGCGTGAAGGACTTCGATAAGCTCAAGGCGGACATCAGCAAGCTCAAGCCCTCGGACGTTCAAGATCAGACAGGTTCGGACCGCCGCCAGCGAGAGCTTAACCTGTTTGTGACTACCACCAGCCGCGACCTCACACTGGCCGAGCTTAACGCTGCTGCTATTGTAATTACTCGTGGCCCTATCGTGCCTCTCCGAGGCAGCGTCCAGGACAAGCCGCTATTCGGCCAGATGGATGAAGTCACCGTGGACGACCTGCAATCGAGTCTGGGCCGCGAAATCACCAACGCGGCAGTACGAGTTATACTGGGCATAGTGGCAGCGCTGGCCCTCGCATTCCTGCTGGAATACCTTGATCGCAGCGTGCGTGACGAGCGCGATGCCCATCGTGTGCTCGAAATGCCCGTGCTAGGCACGATACCTCACGTGTAGTAACGAGACTGAGAACTGAGTATCCAAATAGCTCAGTCCTCAGTCCTCAGTCCTCAGTCCTCGAGATGCAACTTGACTTCCGACAAATCCTGAACGGCTTACGCAAGCGATGGTGGCTGGCGGTGATTGTCGCGCTCACGGCTGGGGTGGTGGCTTTCCTCTACTCCAATTCGCAACCCAAGATTTACCAGTCGCAGACCACGATGATCGCCGAGACTGTACCCCTTGATAACGGGGTCGTCGAGGCGATCAAGAAGACGCTGACCACTTATACGCAGGATTTGGGCAGTAAAGCTTCGTGGCGCAGCGCCCTGGATAACAGCTTGGTGCGGAACGTATCGGTGGACGGCCTGGCGGGGCAGATAAAGATACAGGCCCGGCCCGATGACACCTCCATCGTCATGACGGTAGACAACACCGACCCTGCGATGGCTCAACTGGTGGCAGGGGTTATAGCGCAGGATTTCGTGGAGAGGCAGAACGCCGCGAACCAGCAGGCAAGTGCGGCGGGTAGCCGGGTGGTGTGGCTCATCTCGCAGGAAGCCGCCTTACCCGACAAGCCCTATCAGCCGCGCCCTTTGCTCTACACCACCGCCGCCGCCCTATTCGGCCTTATACTGGGCCTGCTCCTCGCCATCGTGCTAGAGCTACTCGACACCACGCTCAAGAACCCACCCGAAGTGCAGCAGTATGTGGGGCTGAATACGCTGGGGGTAATACCGAAAGCGTGACGAGTGAAACATGAAACGCAATTCGTAAGGAAACTTACCAAGGACAATGTCTCCATGTGCGGCATCTATATTCAGTAAATCGCGTTACATGTTATGCTTTACGAGTTACGCTTCACGTTTCAGAAATAGGAGAGGAAATTGGCAGACAAAAAGAACAAGGGGAAAGAAGACACAGGTGCAGGGCTGATCGCCTACAACGAACCGAAATCGGCGGCGGCTGAGGCTTATCGCGCACTGAGGACGAATATACAGTTCGCAAGCCCCGACCACCCGGTGCATACCCTCCTGGCGACCTCCACCAGCCCCGACGACGGCAAGTCCACTACGTTGGCTAACCTGGCTATCGCATTCGCCGCTTCCGGTTCACCCACGGTGCTGGTAGACGCCGACCTGCGCCGCCCACACCTGCACAAGATATTCGGCCTCAACAATGACGAGGGCCTGAGTTCGCTGGTGGCTGAAATGGGCCGGAACAGTGGTGGGAGCGTCATAGAGCCGCCTCTACAGAGGACGCAGATAGACAATTTGCTTGTGCTAACGAGCGGCGCCCGACCCCCCCACCCACCCCAGGAACAGGGGTGGCGGCCCAAAAACCCAGGGGGGGGGGTGGGTAGGGGCGCA
>JBBSIK010000019.1:0-13555 GCA_038232115.1 Chloroflexia bacterium | reverse complement strand
GGATAGGATGCGTGCGAAGCTGACCGATTTCCCACGATGGGTATACGGGCTAGTTCTAGTAGCCAGTATTCTGGGCGTGCTATCAGCGATGTTCATAACCGGCGACATGCATATAGACTCACTACCTGTCGCCCGTCTCTCTGCCGAATACTGGTTGCATACAGCTTTAGCCCTCATATTCCTGTTTGGTTGCGCCGTTTCTTTGAACTTACTCCTGTCTACTAGGAAGCGGCTGACGTCATCCCTTGCGGGGGTTGGTGTAGTATTATCGGTGTCTCTTATCTTCCGATTAATGGGCGGCGAGTGGACGGGTAACACGATTGGAGCCATTACAAGTGTTCTTCTCTTCCTTGCTGCCGCTCTTCTGATAAGAGTCAGAGAGGTGCGTACTTGAGGTAATTACCTATGAAGACATATGATGCCGTCCAAATGAAACGGCGTGGTGCTGAGAGGGTTCACGAGCAGACAAAAGATATGACGCCTGAGCAAGAACTTGTCTTCTGGCAACAACGCACAGAAGCCTTACGGATACGCCAGCAAGTCGCTCAGGAGAAGCGCGAACGAGGTATCAGGGGCTAGGGATTAGGGGTTAGCAGTTGAAGTTTTACCAGCCCCTGGACCCTAATAAGGGTATGATGCCATATATTCAAGACCAAAGGAAAAGAGTCAATGCAAGAAGCCTTACGCTCTCGCCTAGATAGTGAGATAAACAACCTCAAGCAGAAGCACATGTTTCGCCAGTTGCGCGTGGTGGACGGCGCGGAGAAGGCGGTGTGCATTATAGACGGCAAAGAGGTCATCAACCTGTCGTCGAACAACTACCTGGGGCTGACGACCCACCCTCGCCTGATGGAAGCCGCTACTGAAGCGATACGCACCCACGGGGTCGGCACGGCGGCGGTGCGCACCATCATCGGCACGATGGACCTGCACCAGGAGCTTGAGGAGCGGCTCGCCACCTTCAAACATACTGAGGCGACCCTCACCTTCCAGTCGGGCTTCGCCTCGAACCAGGGCATCATCCAGGCGCTCATGGAAGAGGGTGACGCTATCATCTCGGACGAACTGAACCACGCTTCCATCATAGACGGCATCCGGTTGTCGAAAGCCTCGCGCCACATCTACAAGCACGTGGATATGAACGACCTGGAAGCCAAGCTCAAGGAGGCCCAGTCGGCTCGCACCAAAGTCATCATCACTGATGGCGTGTTCAGCATGGACGGCGACATGACACCGATGCCGGACATCGTGGCGCTTGCCGAGCAATACGGGGCCGCTACCTACGTAGACGACGCCCATGCTTCGGGTGTGCTGGGTCGGAATGGCCGGGGCAGCGTGGACCACTGGGACCTCAATGGCCGAGTGGACATCCAGGTAGGCACTTTCTCCAAGGCGTTCGGCTCGCAGGGCGGCTACGTCGCGGGCATCCAGCCGTTGCGCGACTTCCTGGTCCACCGGGCGCGCACCATGCTTTTCTCTAACGCCCTGCCTCCCAGCGTAATTGCCTCCTGCCTGGCCGCTATAGACGTGCTGGAGACCGAGCCTGAACTTATAGACCGCCTGTGGGAGAACACACGCTATTTCAAAGGCGCGCTTGCTAAACTCGGCTTCGACATCGGCAGCAGCGTGACGCCTATTACGCCCGTGATCGCGGGCAGTGGCGAGAAGGCAATGAAGTTGAGCGATAGGCTATTCGAGGAGGGCGTGTTCGCGCAAGGCATCGGCTATCCAACTGTGCCCGAAGCTCGCAGCCGCGTGCGCACAATAGTCACCGCCGCTCATACGCAGGAGAACCTCGACACGGCCATTGGCGCGTTCGAGAAGGTGGGCCACGAACTGGGATTAATTTAGCAGGCTCGGTTTTTGCTTATAGAGATGTTAGAGGAATGTTCTTAACAGGAGTAACCGCATAAATGAATGTAACCCTGCAACCCGACGAAAAAGATGCCTTGATCCAGGCCCTTAGCTACTACATCCCCCAACTCCGAGAGGAAATCGGCAGCACGGAGAACTACGATATGCGCCAGGATATGCATGCTCAGGTAGTGGCGCTTACAGGACTGCTGACCAGGATCGGAGGCTCGATTGCTGATACCGATATGCCCAATGTAGGGACCAAAAACCCCCCCTGGGGCAGCGTCGGGCGGTAGTTCAGTCGCGTGAGCACGAGAGGGAGTCCAGGTGTGGCTCCCTTTTTATTGGTCTTTCTGCTCTGCTCCGCTGGGCACTAAGAACTAAGATAGGAACGCTACAGGTTTATATAGCGGCCCTCCTGCCTGGCGCGAATTGTGCTTTTCTGTGTACCCACATTCCTGACTAAATTGCCCGAGAGGTGAAACATGGCCGCGAAATCTTCCGCTAACAGCCCCTATTCCACGCTCGAAGCCAATAATTCAGAAACAGGCGACCTGAACGCCATCATCGAAACGCCGAAGGGGAGCCGTAACAAGTTCAAGTTCGAGGAGAAGTTGGGCATATTCGCGCTGGGTGGCGTGCTGCCTGTCGGTGCGGTCTTCCCGTATGACTTCGGCTTCATCCCGTCCACTCTGGGACAAGACGGCGATCCGATGGACGTGCTGGTGCTGATGGACGAAAGCGCCTTTGCAGGCTGCCTGGTGCCTGCTCGCCTGATCGGTGTGATCGAGGCCGAACAGACGGAGCGCGGCGAGACCACCCGCAACGACCGTTTGATAGCCGTTGCCTCCAACTCACATAATCACAAGGACGTGCGATCTATCGAGCAGATAAGCAGCAGCCTGCTTGACGAGATAGAGCACTTCTTTGTCTCGTACAATGAGATGAAGGGCAAGCAGTTCAAGCCCCTGGGCCGCTATGGACCTGACCGGGCTAAGAAGCTGGTAGACGAGGGAGGCCGGCGGCACCGACAGCCGAGTGAGAGGAGCGCGCAGGGCGGGTGACCACTGTGCTTTTCTAGAGGGCTGATTTATCGTCTATATACCACTTGTAGGCACGGATCAGCGCCTCGGCGTTCGAGTAGCGAGCCTCCCAGCCAAGCTCCTGTTCGATCTTGGCAGTGGAGGCGATGCTATCCTTGTTGGCTGTATCGTATACCCACCTGTACAGCGGCGATGGGTTCAGGGTGTCAAACGCCTTGAGCGTAGGCATGACCATGCCGGCTGGCGTCGTCGCGATGACGGCTCCAGTGCCTGCGTATGCGCACAGGGCACTCACATCTCCGCGTATAGTGCTGAACTGCGTGGCTCCCACGTTGAACGTGTCATTGACAAGATGCTTGGGCCTGGTGGCGGCGAGATAGATAGCGTATACGAGATCGCTCACATCGAGTAGCTGGTAGTAGGTACGGCCATTGCCTGGCATGGGGATAGACTTGCCGCCCTGTATCCAGTCGTACAGCATTTGGAAGACACCGAGATGTCCCGCGCCCAGGAATGGCCTGGGACGGAGCACAGTCACGACCATGCCTCTATCGCGAGCGAGATTGCACATCTCTTCCGCGCGTATCTTGCTTTTGCTGCAAGGCTCGTTGCCTATCAGTTTGTCTGTTTCGTAAATGGGAGAGGGGGCAGACGTGCCGTACACGCTGGCGGAGGAGATGAACACCAAGCGCGCCAGGCCGTTCTTGTGGGCGGCGCGTAGCACGTTGATAGTGCCCTGTATATTGGTGGCGAAAACAGTGGCAGGTCTCGATGCGGAGAAAGCCGAGGCGGCATGGACAGCCACGTCCGCGCCCTTCAAGGCACGCTCCATCGCAGACAGGTCGAGCACGTCGGCATTCTCCCACGTGACTTTGCCCGGCCCTGTGCCGTTGTAGCCATCGTGGTGAAAGTCCGCTATATCAAGCAGGTGAAGATTCTCGCCCTGCCTGCTCAGCTTGTGGGCCAGGTGGTAGCCGAGGAATCCCGCTCCGCCCGTGACTGCGATGTTCATAGATCTCTGTGGGAATGTTTAATTCTCAATTGGTCTACACTAATTAAGAATTATGGCGAAGCCCTAAAAGACCTTCTTGAGCAGACCGATAGCGCCTTGCTTCCAGGGAACTCGGTGAGATACGCCGGATGCGTTGGCGAAGTCTTTTTGATGCTCGATATACCACTGGAAGTTGCGGATCAGGGCGTCTTTGTTCGAATATTTGGGCTTGTAGTCGAGTATCCGCTCGGCCTTTTCGATTGAGACGAAGGAGTCTTTCGAGGCTGTTTCGTACACCCATTTGTAGAGGGGAGATACGTGCAGCGCCTCAAGCACGCGTAAGGCCAGGATGGCGGGTGTGGCGGGGAAGCCTAATATCTTCTTGCCCTTGCCTGCATAGTCGAGCACGGCCTGGTAGTCGCGCTTCATCGTGGTGAAGACCTTCGCACCGATGTTGAATGTGTCGTTTACCGTATCTGCGGGCAGGGTCATGCACAGGTAGATCGCCTGGCAGAGGTCTTCCACATCGAGCAACTGGTAGCGGTTCTTGCCGTTGCCGATCATGGGGAAGTTGTGTCCTTCAAGCGCCCAGTCGTACAAGAGCGCGAACACGCCCAGTCTCTCCGGGCCGATGAACGACTTGGGGCGAATAATTGGCACGACCATGCCTTTAGCGCGATATTCGAGACACACCATCTCGGCCTGTATTTTGGCCTGGCCGTATGGCCCCACGCCTTCCAGCTTATCGTTCTCGTACAGCGGGTGGTGGTCGGGGATGCCATACACGGCGGTGGAGGAGATCATCACGACGCGCTGCACCTTGTGACGATTAGCCACGTCGAGCACCATGCGGGTGCCTTCAACATCGGTGGTGTAGATGTCTTTGGGTGAGTAGAGGGGTAAGGCGGCGGCTGTATGCACCACCTGGTCCACGCCTTGCATCGCCTTTTCGACATCGGCCTCGTTGCGTATATCGCCCTTGATGACGGTGATCTTATCCTTCATGTCGGGGTAGTCGAAGTCGGCTATATCGAGGGATACGATTTCGTGTCCGCGCGTGTGCAGGTAGCGAATGAGGTTGATGCCGAGGAACCCGGCTCCACCTGTAATTAGGACTTTCATTATGGTTGGTTATTCTCCTTGTTTTGTGTGATGTTACCTGCGCGAGATGTAGAGTATACGGTCCTGCATCTCATCTGCTGTTACCTGGTTGAGAATAGGCATGAGTCGCTTTAGAAGCTCCTGCGGGGAGCGGTGCAAGGCCAGAATTAGGCCGTAGTGACTCTGTCCAGCCTCGTAATACTGCCGAGCTAAGGCTTCAAAGTGTTTTCGGTTGTGCGTCAGCAAAGTTTTGGCCTAGCTAACAGCGTATGCCATCTGTTCTGCATCACTCTTTTGGAGTTGGCCCGCATCTCGTGCAGTTATCGCTACGAAATCACGAGTACGCAGCAGTTCGGCCAGGACTACATTTACATCTTCATCCAAATAAAGCTCGATGAAGAGCTTAATCAAGGTCTCGCACTAGAGCATGCATTAGCTCCTTCGGTATGAAGTTAAGCTCGATGTAGTGCGTGATTTCAGCCTGATGATCGCTGAAATAGCTGAGGGCCGCAAACACCTGGGCAAGCGTCAGATGGGGCAGACCAATAGGTATCTCTTTCGGTGGAGTACCCCGCCGCCACATCTCGACTATAGCCCGAACGGGGGTGCGCGTGCCCTGAATCACTGGCTCGCCACCAAGTATGCCATCTACCCGAACGATGTAAGGTTGCTCTGTAGGGTGTATCATAACTTTTACTCCATCTGAGTGCTGCTTCGGCACTTCTCAAATTGACTCTTCAGGTTTTATAAACGTTGTCCTCTATCGAAGGTGCCCGGATCATCAGGCTTTCGACGGGCGGAAACACTTCAACAATCGAGTGCCATACCCCCACGGGAAAGCAGCAGAACTCACGTGGCCCCACTAGGAACCTTTCATCCTCGACTTCAACTAACATGCTGCCTTTCAGAACCACGAATATCTCGTCGCTCTCAGTATGGTAATGCGGTATGGGATCGGCCCACTTACTCTCTGTATTGTTGTACCAGACCTGGAGCTTTTCGGATCGGAAGCCTACCTCGTTGGGCGAGGTGTGTCCAGACAAGAGCGTGGAGTAGTCCGGCAGCTTTCGGTGGTGAAACTGTGGCATGTGTCAGGTTCCCTCCTACTCGCTTACGCCCACGGCTCTCCCAACTCTTTGCGCGTCCTTACTTCCCCCTCGAACATGACCACGCGCTCTTGCGGGCCTTGCTCGGCGATGGGGCCTTGGGGATCCTGCCAGGGGAGGCCCAGTCGCTCGTACTCTTCGTGGAGGTTCTTCTCGTCCAGCTTGTCGAAGAGGGGAGTGGGCGTGCCTAGCGTCTGTCCCGCAGGAAGCTCCGGCATGGCCCACCGCATCTTGCTGACCTCCCCCTCGAAGCCCAACATCTCATTTAGCTGCTGCGCCGAGAAAGGGATGAACGGGGAGGTTAGCACCTTCAACGCATTGATAACGGTCAAAGTTACATAGAGCGCTGTGCCCGCCCGCTCACGGTCCACTTTGATGGTTTTCCAGGGCGCAGTGTCGTCCAGGTAGCGGTTGGCTTCGGCGGCCAGGGCCATCACTTCGCGCAGGGCTTCTTTGAAGCGGCAGGCAGAGATGAGATCGCCCACGCGCTCGTATGCGGCGGTGGCATTGGCGATGAGGTCTCGGTCCTGCTGGGTCAATTCGCCCGGCTGGGGTATCTTGCCGTCGAAGTTGCGCGAGGTGAAGGTGAGCACGCGATGTACGAGGTTGCCGTATGTGGCTACCAGTTCATCGTTGTTGCGGCGGTAGAACTCTGACCAGGAGAAGACGGTGTCGCGGGTTTCGGGCGCGTTGGCCGTCATGAAGTAGCGTATCGGGTCGGGCTTGTAGTGGTCTAGGTAGTCGGGCAGCCAGGGCACGCCGCCACCTCCCCGGCTTGAGGAGGCTTTCTCGCCGCTCTCGCCGGTGAGGAACTCGTTGGCGGGCACGTCGTAGGGCAGGTTGAGGCCGCCGTGCCCGATAAGCATGCTGGGCCAGATGATGGTGTGGAAGGAGATATTGTCCTTGCCGATGAAGTAATAGGCCTTGCTCGGCGCGGGCCGGCCTTCCTCCTGCACCCACCACTCTTTCCAGGCATCAGGGTCGCCCTTGAGCATAGCCCACTCCATCGCAGCCGACAGGTAGCCCTTGACGGCGTCGAACCAGACGTAGATGCGCTTGCCGCTGTCTTCGTACCCCTCCACAGGGATAGGCACTCCCCAGTCGAGGTCGCGTGTGTAGGAGCGCGGGTGCAGGCCTTCGCGTATCCAGTTGAGGGTAAACGCCACTACGTTGGGACGCCAGTGCTCCTTTTCGGTTTGCAGCCATTCGAGCAGAGGCTTTTCGAGCTTGGGCAGGTCGAGGAAAAAGTGCTCCGTGGGCCGGAACTCTGGTGTCGAGCTGCAGAGCTTGCAGCGTATATCTATCAGGTCAATAGGGTCGAGCGGACGACCGCAGTTGTCGCACTGGTCGCCACGGGCATTGGTGTAGCCGCAATGGGGGCACGTGCCCTCGGTGTAGCGGTCGGGCAGGAAACGCTGGTCCACCAGGCAGTATGGCGCTATGGTGCTATCTTTGAAGATGTAACCTTTTTCGAGCAGCGTCAGGAAGAAATCTTGCACGAGTTTGCGGTGGACAGGCGTGGTGGTATCAGTAAAGAGGTCGTAGGTAAAGCCCATACGGTGCCACAGATCGGTGTTGAGGTGGTGCATACGCAGGGCAATCGTCTCAGGTGTGACGCCCGCTGCCTCGGCTGCCACGGTGATAGGCGTGCCGTTCATATCGCTGCCCGATACCATCAGCACGCGATTGCCTTTCATGCGGTGGTAGCGCGCGAAGATGTCGGGCGGTAGGTATGCGCCCGCTACGTGCCCCAGGTGGCGGGGGCCGGAGGCATAAGGCCAGGCGACGGCTACAAATATCTTCTCGGAACTATGCTCTGTCATATTGGACTTTCAGCGTTTAGCTACCGGCTCTATAAGGTGGGTCGATAGCGTGCGCTATTAAAATAGATTTACCTGCAATTATAACAAAAGTGTCTGAATCAGGCACGCTACTAAGCTCGACTGATCCGAAAATAGGCGTCTGAGCTTGGAGGGTGCAGGAGAGGATCGCTTTTTCATCACTGACGGCCCCGCAGGGACATGATGTTTTTGTACACTTTCACAGCTGAAGGAGAGGTGCCTTTAGCCAGCGCGCCTCTCTTTACGATCTGTACTCACTTGTGCATCACCTGCTGGAGCCGCTATCTTGAGGCTGTTTTAGTACGGCTGGGCCGATGATATAGCCCACGCACGTCGTTGAAGCGCACTTTGAGGATGTCTTTGAGCATGCGAAACGTGTCTTTGACGGGGTTGACGTTGGTGCCTTCCGAGTAGTACCACTGCACCGGCACTTCCTTGACTCGGTAGCCCCATTTGAGCGCCAGATAGAGTACCTCCACGTCGAAGCCCGTTACCATTGCGCCCTTCACGTCGGCAGCGTCTTCGCCATATAGGTGGAGTCCGTGGAATAGTGTCTGGGCGGCGTCCCTGCGGAAGGCTTTGAAGCCACACTGAGTGTCGTTGAACCGGGGGAGGGCCACCACGCGCACGAAGGTGTTGAACACTCGGCCCATCAGGTGGCGGTATCCAGGCTCATCATAGCGTGCCGAGCCTGCACCCTCGCGCGAGCCTATAGCTATGTCGCACTTGCCTTCGAGGAACGGCAGCAGCTTCTCGACTTCTTCTATCGGCGCTGAGAAGTCGGCATCGGAGTAGAGAACGAAGCGGCCCTTTGCCTGGAGCATGCCCGTGCGCACGGCATATCCTTTGCCACGATGGGGGTTGCGAATGATATGCAGGTGTGGATAACGGTTCCCCATCTCCTCCACAATACCGGCTGTGTGGTCGTCCGAGCCATCGTCTACCACCAGCACCTCATAGGGATAGCCTCGGCTCTCCATGTACTGCATCACCCTGGCGAGGCTGCCTGGGAGGCGGGTAGCCTCGTTGTAGGCCGGTATCACGACCGACAGGTAAGGCATCTCACTATTCGTATTCGGATTCAGGGGTTCGGGCTGCGGATATATGTTGGGAGCAGGCGGACTAGCCAAAGAAACCTCTATGTCTGGCTGGATTACAGGGGTGCGTGCGCAGGCAGAAGTATAACATAGGCGCATAGTGCGCGCAATTTTAAGTAAGTGTGTAAGTGTTCAGAATAGGGGTCGAGATGTTGCATGTCCAGGCAAAATTGAACCGCACAGACGCAGAGGCGCGGAGAATACACATTGTGTTTCCTCTGCGTCTCCACGTCTCTGCGTCTCTGCGGTTCCGTGCCCTTAATCTGAACACTTACTAAACATTACGAATTGGTCAGATCACCACCTGGCTGACGAAGAGCAGCACCACGTCGCCGCTGTTGAAGGAGTAGTCGGTGTAGCCGCAGAAATTGAAGCCTTCTTTGCGGCAGAAGGCCACGGCTGGGTAGTTCTTGGTGGCGGCTTCCATCATAAAGGCGCGCACGTTTGAGCCTTGCCCGTAGCGCGACCACCGCCTAGCCGCGGACATCAGCATCGAGCCTACGCCGTGCCGCCGCATCGAGTTGGCGACCACTAGCGAGCTTATCCAGCCGATGCCGGAGGTTGGCACTATCGTCAGCACCAGATAGCCGCATAATTTGCTTCCTTGATGGGCCACCAGCACAAGGTCAGCGGAGCGCCAGGCTGCTATGCGCGAGAGTTGGAAAGGCTCGTTGTTGTCCCGTATAGAAGTGGCGATGGGACCGAGCACTTTACGGGCGCGGGGCAGCTTTACCGGACGGAAGATGACGCTGAGGGGTGTCTCACCGAGGGTAACAGTTGCCGAGTTCATGTTCATATTATAGGGTATCGAACCAGGCTCGCCGCGCACTACCTCTATCTGCCATGTGTGGTTGGAGGTATAGCTGTCGTCGAGGGAGATGCAGGCCCGCAGATCGTCCTCTTCGGCGGCGCGTATTTCGACCGGCTGCTGTGTAGCTCTCATGCCGTAGCGCCTTTTCCTGGGGGCACTGCGGGCGCACTCTCCGCTATGACCACGCCTGGCGTTGCATTATCCGAGTGGGGGTCTTCCGCCGGGTCGTGTGGTGGGATGCCCGCTTCTGAGGCCATGTGGCTCAATATGAGATCTCTCGTTGACATAACAGCATCGCTATTCGACTCTTTGAGCAGAGCCACGAGCCTGGGGAACTGCACGGAATCAAGCAGGATTGCCGGGGCAATGGGCGCGGACAGCAGCAGGCGTGGCCTGGACGCTCCCTGTGTGAAGCTGAGTAAAGCGCCCTCTCGTATGTGGGTGGCGATTTGCTCCCATGTGTCGGTGGGTTCTATCATCACGACGGTGCGGGGTTGCTCCTCGCGGAATTTGCGATACAGGTATCCGGCTACTATCTTTATACTGGCCGCCAGGGGCACCGCCACCAGCAGGCCTAGTATTCCTCCCAAAGATGCGCCTGACAGCACTACGAAAATCACTGTCAAGGGGTGTAAGTGTACCAACCTGCCGATGAGGAATGGCATGACAAAGTTGTCCTCAAGCTGGCGCAAGATAGTGTACATGGCCGCCACAACGATGGCAAGGGTAATGGACGACCAGCCGAAGGGCGCGGACCCCTGCGTGAGTGCCACGAGCACGGCGGTGCCTCCGGCTATGTAAGGACCAATAAATGGCAACGTCTCCACCAGGCCGGTGAAGATGGCGATAAGCGGGGCGAAGCGCACGTCCAGTATCGTGAGGGCCACAAATGTAACGCTGCTCATCAGCACAACGAGGAACAGTTGCCCACGTATGTAGGCTCCCAGCACGTGGTTGATGCGCCTCCACAAGGGGCCCAGCTCATTGCGCGCGCCATTGGGCATGAACCTGTAGATGGTGTTACCTATGCGGTCGGCCTCCAGTAGCAGAAAGAAGGTTGAGACGAGGTAGACAAGCAGCTTGAGCAGCCCCTCGAAGACGTGGGGCAGTGCGCCCGGCAGCATGGTGCGTCCAGCTTGCGAGAATAACTCGCTGATCCGCCTGCTTATTTCCGCGTCCGGCGCGTCCAGGTTGATGCGCGTGCCCAATACGTCAATTTGGGTCTGCCCAAGCAACTTGCCCGCCTCGCGGAAGTGCTGCGGCATCTCCCTGATTAGCTCGGATACCTGCCTGCTGATGAGCGGCACCAGCGAACTAAGCCCCCAGACGAGCAGGACGAGCAGCAGCAGGTAAAAGAGTATGGACCACACCCGCCTCGATAAGCCTGTGCGCTTCGAGAGGAAGACAACGATGGGATTGAGCACGTATGCCGTGACGATGGCCCATATGAAAGGCGTGAGAATATCGCGCACTTCCCATAGGAAGAGCAGCAAGATGGCTGCGGCGATCCAGAGTATGGTCACTCTTGATCTGGGCGATAGAAAGATGCGTTCTGCTTGCATAGTTGGGAGCATGAAACGTGAAACGTAATGCGTCTTGAGTAGCTCGGTAGCTGGCGCCGTGACGAAGCGACTATATACGCAACAGACAGTACGAAATATAACATAACGGCTGTTCGTTGACTACTTTCGCGGTCAAAAGCACAGAAAGGACCTGGCATGTGCTTACCAGGTCCTTTCTGCTCGCATGATCTGTTGGCCGGAGCGCCAGAATTGACTTACCATGCCTTAGCGCCGGATAGCTAGCGCCAGCATATTAGTGTGCGCGGGCGTCCTGCATGGACCGACTCATGTGAAGCTAGCGCCTGGGGCTGTTTAGCGTCTGGCAGTTGGGAAAGAAGGTGTTAGCCGCTATCTTGGACAGCTGACCTCTTGTCGTGTTGTCGTTGTACAGAAAGCAAGGAGCACCTGTGGGACACTTGGAAGGGTTTGAATACCCGGAGATGATATTGCGGGAGGACAGACGCTCTATGTACTGCCAGAAAGGACTTTCAGTGGGCACATCCGTGAAGCTCTGCTGACCTGCGGGTATAGGGTCGGTGATCTTGGCAGAGATAGCATCTATCTTGGATATCTGCCCTCGCGTGGCTGTGTTGTTCAGTCTGAAGTAGGGTCTGTTCAACGGGTCACAAGGCTCCGGGTCACCTGTCTGCGTGTTGGCGCCGCCGCAAGTGTAACCGGAGATTGCGCCTACTTTGCTCAATCTCTCCACGTAGATGTAGAAGGGATCACCTGAGCGCACATCAGTGAAGCTCTGTGTGCCTTCTGCTACAGGATTGTTTAGACCTGCGGCCCCAGCCAGTATCTTAGAGAGCTGCCCGCGTGTTACATCATTCTGAGGGCGGAAAGTATCATCTGGGTAGCCACCGAGTACGTTACGGCAGGCCAGGCAGCGCACGTACTGGTAAAAAGGCGAGCCCGGCTGTACATCGGAGAACTGTATATCGCAGCTACCTGGAACCTGGGTGGCTGTAGCCGTGGGTTGTGGGTTGTCGCTGAGGGCGATATACCGCGCCAGTGCAAAGTCGCTGTTGGAGGAGTTGGCGCTGCCCTTGCCCACTGCGACAACCTTGCCATCCTGCTGGAAAAGTACGCCGCTTGCCGAGTCGGCCCCTCCAAAGTCGGTGGTTTGCAGGTTGCCGTTGGCGAAGCCTGTATCGAGGCTGCCGTCTGGGTTGAATAAGGCCACCGCGAAGTCGCCGGAGTAGGTTCCCGCAGCTATCAGCTTGCCGTCGGAGCGCCGGGCCAAAGAGTATGCCTGCCCACTGCCGGTGAAGGTGGGTGCGACCTTGCCGCCGCTGCCGAAGCTCGTGTCGAGGCTGCCGTCGGGGTTATACTGGACCAGCCCAAAGGTGTTCCGCCTACAGGTCGCGCCGCAGTACACCTGTGCGAACCCGTCCTGCACAATCTTGCCGTCTGGACGCAGCACCAGGCCGTAGCCCCAGTCTTCGCCGCCACCGAGGTCCACCGTCTGGCCCCCACCGGCCCCGAAGCTCGTGTCGAGGGTGCCGTCAGTGTTCAGGCGGACCAATGCAAAGTCCACGTTGCCTGCCGTGCCCACCGAAGCGTGCCCGCCAATAAGTATCTTCCCGTCGGGCTGGATAACGACGGATACAGCTTCGTCGTCGCTGCCGTTGAAGTCAAAGGTCTCTTTCCCCCCGTTGGCAAAGCTGGAGTCGAGGCTGCCGTCAGTGTTGTAGCGCACTACCGCGAAGTCGCCGGATGGGTAATCGCCACTGTACCCAACGACCACAATTTTGCCATCGGAGGCAATAGTTAGCCCCTGCACCCTTTCTGCACGAAAAGGGCCGGTGGGATTGGCAACATTAGTGTTAACGATGCCGCCGTTGCCGAAACTCGTGTCCAGCGTACCATCTACGTTATAGCGAGCGAGCGCGAAGTCCTGGTAATTGTTGCCTGCATCGAATCCCGTTCCCCCTGCCACGATCTTCCCGTCACTTTGCACTGCAACCGCGTCTGCCTCATCGAAATGCGTGTCGCTGAAGTGGGTCGTCACCTTGCCGCCCGTGCCGAAGCTGGAGTCGAGGCTGCCGTCGGTGTTGTAGCGGGCCAGGGCAAAGTCGGTATAGCCGTTGTTGTTTGTCAAGTCGCCCCCGCGCCCGGCCACCACGATTCTGCCGTCGGTTTGCAG
>JBBSIK010000018.1:0-13684 GCA_038232115.1 Chloroflexia bacterium | reverse complement strand
CAATTTGGAAGAAGCCAATCAGTAGTTCTCTGTTCTTGGATGCTCTCTCTGACCTCAATAGGAGTAAGACCGAACTGGTTGTTGAAAACGCTTTGCTACGACAGCAACTTATCGTTCTGCGCCGGCAAGTCAAGCGCCCCCAACTCACTAACATTGACCGTGTTCTCCTGGTGCTGTTGGCGAGCAAGTTCAAAACGTGGAAAAGCGCTCTGCTGATCGTGCAGCCGGATACCCTGTTGCGTTGGCATCGCTTAGGCTTTCGACTCTTCTGGAAGAGAAAGTCTAAAGTCAGTTCTCGCAGCCCGAAGGTGCCTGCTGAAACAGTAGGGTTGATCAAGCATATGGCTCAAGAGAACCGGCTGTGGGGCGCGGAGCGCATCCGTGGAGAGCTACTCAAACTGGACATCAAGGTGTGCAAGCGTACAATCCAGAAGTATATGCGACAGGCTCGTCGCTCAGGACCTTCAAAGGGCAGATCGGACCAGAACTGCACCACATTCCTGCACAACCATGCCAACCAGGTGTGGGCTTGCGACTGGTTCTTCGGCTGGGCCGAATTCAGGCCCGTCTACGACTTGTTGTTCCGTCCGCTGTTCATCTTCTTCATCATTGAACTCGGTTCTCGGCGGGTTGTGCATCGCCCAGAGGGCACCCGGCGTCACACGCTCTCCAACAGATGAATGGACTGCCCAGATGGAGCGTAGCGCAGTCCTGCGAGAAGCAACACCCTTCGGGCAAGCGCCCAGGTTCCTAATACGAGACAATGACAGCAAATACGGGGAGAAGTTCACCAGTGTCGCGATGGACAGCGGCATCGAAGTGCTACGAACGCCGACTAAGGAAGCTTTATGAGGGCAAGCCAAAGCAAACGCGTTCTGTGAGCGGTTTCTCGGCAGCATCAGGCGCGAGTGCCTAGACCACATCCTGATCCTGAGTGAGACGCACTTATATAGAGTAGTCAAGGAATGCCTTCAATACTACAACACGGCACGCCCACATCAAGGGATCAGCCAAGCCGTGCCGAATGGGGCACCGGCACCAGTGTCAGAGAAGGAGGCTCCACCCGGATCTGCCGTGGGAGTTAGCGGAAAGGTGACAAGCTTCCCCGTTCTGGGTGGGCTGCACCACGACTACCATAGGGCTGCATGAGCACGGATGGGGCAGGTAGCCATCACAGGCATAACCCAGCCCAACAGCCGAGCCATAAATCACTCCGTCTATGCGGTGGTCAAACTCGCGTGAGTAGAAGATGCTGAAGCGGATTGCTGCGTACTTCAGGAACGCCTGTGTGAAACCGACCACCAGGATAGAGCCGAGAACCTGGGTTAGCGCGTCGCGGCCAATCCAGGCGGGCACCCGGAAGAAGAGAGTCAGCAGTGGCTGGCCCACGGCCCCCGCCAGCAGAGCGCCCAGGACGGCAACAGCCAGAACGAACACTCTAGGCTCAGGCTCTTTGCGGTCCTGTGAGTAGAACAGACCCATCCAGATGACGGCAGGTATTACGGCCAGCAAAATCCCCACGATCAGGAGCGCATCACTCCCCAGGTTGGGCGAGATTGCCGCAGCCAGCACCTCCACGACCACGACATACGCGAGTAGAGAGAGTATTTGTAGTATGTGCGTGCGCCATGCGCGAATATTACTCAGCGACCTATTTACCACTGCTTGCATTTGCATTGTCTGTCTCTTATGTAATGAGAATAATGCGTAATGAGAATAATGCGTCTTCCTCTTTCGGGTCTGTGCTTCACTCATCAAGCGCGAAGCTATGGAATCCTTGCATTGGCAATCTCGATCTTGAACTCCATGAACAACTCGTTTGGCGAGTCTTGCGGTATCTGGAAGAGTTCCATAACGACAGGCTGGTACAACCCGGAGTTAGTCACCATGATGGTGTAGCGCCCTCCCCTCTTAAGCGGCGTTCGGATTTGGAAGTTGCCGCTTGGCTGGGTCCCCGTGTAGTCGAGTATTGCCTGCACTCCATAGCTGGCAATGTCGTTGTAACCGATGCCCTCCCTGAACACCCACACGGTTGCTGCGGTTGGCCTGCCGGTGGTCGCATCTACAACTCTCCCCTTCAGCGTTACCTCATCCGAAGGTGGATTAGGATTGGGACGTGGATTAGGGTTAGGATTCGGGATGGGATTAGGATTTGGAACGGGGTTGGGGTTAGGGTTGGGTTCCGGAAACGGGTTGGGGTTTGGGCGGGGATTAGGATTGGTGGTTATGTACTGCTGGATAGTCGGATATATAAGGTTGATGGGGCGCAGTTGGTTGGTCGGCTGGTCTATCAACATACATAAATCGCTGTTATCAACGCGGCCATCGCCGTTAGTGTCCACGAAGGCCCGGCAGCTCGACGCAGCCACGATGCCGGGAACACCGACTAATCGGCCGTTGCGGTCAACCGCAGCGCCTCCACTCACGCCGGCTGGCACAGACACATTTAGATTGAGCCACGCATTGCCCTGGATGCCGGTCTGGTGTGACGCCCCAGCGATCTGGGCCGAGATGGATGTTATGGGCAGAGTGCCGGGTTGGTATCCAAGTACCGACACCGGGTCTCCTGTTCTCACCCCGTCCGAATCTAGCATTTCGAGAGGTGGCAAACCCAGGCTCTGGCCGGTAACAGGCTGGTTATTCAGGTCGCGCGTTATCTTAAGTAGCACCAGGTCAAGCTGTGGTATCGCAGACCCTGGCACAGGCTCGGCAATGTAGGAGGGTATGGGCGCTTTATTCGGGTCTTCGCTTATCTCGATGGCTGCCACATTCTCTATAATCCTGACGTTCGATCTGCCCTGGTTCATGTCCTGCAATTTCTTAGCGTCTACAAGGTGGAGGCTGGTGAGGATGTAACCATCTTGAGATACGACCGTGCCGCTCCCAGAGGACACGACGAACAGCCTGTTCTGGCCTCCCACCGTCACCTGGGCCAGCGCCACCACACGCACCACAGAGGGCCACGCTTGAGAGTTGGCGCCTACCTGCGCCGAGGCTTCTGGCGCATGCGCCGGCGCTATGTCGACCGCCAGCACAGCAGCGAGGGCAATTACGAGACAAGCTTGCTTCAGGTTATTTTTCATGGTTCGGCTCCTGATTCGGATATTGGCGGGAATATACATAGCGGCCTGCACAGTAGCTGATACAGCCCTCAAGATGGCTGCGGCTAAGGCAATTGTGCAGTGTCAAGGAACCTCTGGAACATGAGCAAGGCATCTGAATGTCTGGTCTCAGCCGCGTGCAGGCTGAACATGTATACGGTGCCTGCTTTACGCACCAGGTAGTCATCTCCCAGCACCACCAGGGGCGGGCCGGAATGCACTAGCCCTGTGGCGGTGCTTACGTATGCGAAGCTGTCCGTGGCCCCTGGCAAGCCCTTGATGGTCTGGCCCGCAGTTACCGACAAGACCTTGAAGGCACTCAATTCGCCTCCCCTGGTGGCCGAAAGGTTTCCTTGTGCGGCGGCCAGCGCTTGCGCGTCCGAGGCCGCGGGGTCTACCGCCAGCTTATGCATCTCGAAGATAGTCGGGAACCCTCCGGACCTCAGGTCAATTACCCGTGCGGTGCCTGCGGCGGCGCTTTGATTGTCCAGTTGCCAGGTGTCCGGGTAGTGGAGTACCACGCCGGCCTGGTCGCGGTACTCCCTGGTGCGTCCCTGGGCGGAGCCTTTCACCAGCAGGCCGAGCAGCAGTGCCAGCGCGGTGAGCGCCACCACAAGCGCCAGGGATACTGTGTCTTGCCTATTATAGCCCTCCGGCCGGGCAGTGATCACAGAGCTTACAGGAGCCGCAGAAGTCGCTCTCAACATGGATTGTATCTCCTCTCAAGTATAAAGCCGGTGCCCGGCCTGGCCCTCTGTGGCACGAGCAATCACAACGTTTCCGTGCCGGTGGCGAGCCGCCCGGAACCGCTTGAGGGTCCAGCCGCTTCCACAGGCCCTGCCGCGTCGGCGCGCAAGTCGGCCCGAATCAGGAAGAAAATGGCCGCAAGCACCAGCGCTGCCAGGGCTGTGCCCAGCGCCAGGGCGGGCCAGGGATTGTAACCCGCCGTGACAACGCCCGGCGAGGAGAAAAGTAGCGTCTGGCGGGTTATCTCACCACTGAGCCAGGAGAAAAGCCCATTGATGGTGGCGGCAATTGCTATACCCAGTGGCATCCACCACACCCTTTTCCTGTCGAACTTGTCGCGTCCCAGGAAGTAGCCTACCAGCGCGCCTAGCGAGCCATATACCAGTTGGTTCACCACGATGCGTATCACGCCTACGCCCAGGTCTACGCCGCCGCTGGCGATAACCGCATCTATATTCAGCACAGTCGCGTACCCCAGGCCCGCCGCCGAGCCGTATACCACCCCGTCCATGCGCTGGTTGAACTCGCGGGAGTAAAAGACGCTGAGGCGCACTGCCAGGTACTTCATAAACTCCTGCACAGAGCCGACGACCAGGATAGAACCGAGCACCTGGGTTAGCGTGTCGTGCCCGATCCACGACGGCACCTCAAAGATGCCTTTCAGCAAGGGCTGCCCAACCGCCGATGCTAATAACCCCGCCAGGGCAGCGACACCTACTACAAACTGCTTTGGTTCCGGCTCGCGGCGGTCCTGCGTGTAGAAGAAGAATAACCACAGCACAGCAGGCACAATAGCCAGCACCACGCTTGCCAGCACCAGCGCCACTCCGTCTAGCCGGGGGTCAACAGCGTACACGATTAGCTCAATAATGCCCACGAACAAGAGCAGGCCCAGAACCTGGGTCACTTCCGTGCGCCACACGCTGGCCCTACCTACCATAATCTTCATTCTGCCTCTCCTTTTCTATGGTGGTATGCCTGCTCAAGGGTTGGCGTCTCTGAGCGTCTTGCTCATTGCTCAATCTCGCCAGCAGGGCGTCCACCAGCGTCAGCCAATCCTGAAAGTACTGGGCGTCGTGGCCCAACACGTACTGGAGCTTGCCGTGCCACTGTTGCAGGTCGGTCATATTGCCCCCCTGGTCTTCGGCGTCGTCCCATACCCTCAACAGGAACAGATATGATTGCTTGTGCTGTTTGGTCGTGCCATTCGTCGTGCTCGTGTTGATATTGATGCTCCTCGTGCCTGGCCCGTCCATAGAGGTATTCCTCATCGCGCTTGAACTCCCATGCTAAAAAACGCCGAGAGTAAAAAGCAGTTCTAAACTCGATAGTTACATTATGGAGCGAATCCGGTTATAATTGGGCTTACAAAAACCGCACATAAATCGCACAAACAAAGTACACGTCCGGTTAACAAGCAAAGGCCTGCACAAGTAGGCCATAGGCCCTGTACTTTATGGCCCGGCAGCCACATCCCACCTTTACGGTAGGAGGTATAGCCCTATGGAGGGGACGAACTCTTTTGGCTTAATGCTCAAACAGCGGCGCAAAGCTGTTGACCTGACCCAGACTGAGCTTGCCGACCGCATAGGCTACTCTCCTTCCACCGTGCGGATGATCGAGTGTGGCGAGCGCAGAGCCTCCAGGCAAGTGGCCGAACTGCTGGCGGACCACCTGCGCGTAGGTCCTGATGAGCGTGGTGCGTTCCTGCAAGCTGCCAGAGCCGCAGCAAATAGCGAGCAAGCAGAGGAGGCGGGGGGAGCCACGGGAGGCACGAAAAGGCAGACCCTCACCACGCCCGATCTGCCAACTTACCTTACCACCCTGGTTGGCCGCGAACAGGAGATGGAGGCTGTAGAATCCCGACTGCTGCGTAAAGGCACACCTGTAGGGCCGCGCCTGCTGACCCTTACAGGCCCTGCCGGGATAGGCAAGACCCTGCTCGCCTCACATGTTGCGTCAGATTTGCAGGGCCAATTTGCTGATGGAGCTTGCTTTGTGTCCCTGGCAGCAGTACGCACACCTGAGATGGTGCTCTCCACTATAGCCCGCACAACCGGCATGAGAGTGCCGAACGAGAACACCAGCCAGCAACTGCTGGACGCCCTCAAGAAGCACTTGCTGAACAAAGAACTACTGCTTGTACTCGACAATATGGAACAGGTAGTAGAGGCTGGTCCCTGGATAGCGGATTTGCTGCGGGCGTGCGTGTCTCTCAAGGCCCTTGTTACCAGCCGCGAGCCACTCCATGTGCGTGGTGAGAGTGTTTTTCCGGTGCCGCCCCTCCTGTTGCCTGACTTAAGAGACCTACCCCCCCTGGATGCCCTGCTCGACTACCCGGCGATTGCCCTGTTCGTAGAGCGCGCTCAGGAGGCAGTGCCCAGCTTCGCCCTTACCGAGGCAAACGCCCGATCTATAGCCGCTATATGCTCTAGAGTGGATGGCCTGCCGCTCGCCATCGAGCTTGTGGCTGCCCGCGTCAGGCTCTTCTCTCCCAGGGCGCTCCTGGCGCGGCTGGAAGAGAGGCATGGGCACGAGGCGCTACGGCTGTTTGGTGATGGAGCACGCGACCTGCCTGAGCGACACCGGACCTTGCAAGCTGCTATCGCCTGGAGCTATGACCTGTTGAACGAGGAGGAGCAAACCCTGTTCGTGCGGATAGGTGTGTTTGTTGGAGGCTGCACGCTACCTGCGATAGAGGCGGTATGTAATGCAGTGGGCGATCTGCGCCTGAGAGCTTTAGAAGGGGTGTCCTCGCTTCTCGACAAGAGTCTTCTCAAGCGAGGGTATGAAGAAGATGCGGAGGAAGAACCCCGCTTCGAGCTACTGGAGACAGTACGCGAGTATGCCCTGTTACAGATGGAGGCGCCTGGGCAAGAGGAAGCTGACAAGGTGGCGCGCTGGCATGCCGAGTACTACCTGACCCTGGTGGAAGCTGCCGAGCCACACAGGGCCACCCCCGCCTATAAGGTGTGGCTGGACCGCCTGGAGCGCGATCATGACAACCTGCGAGCCGCCCTTGCCTGGTCATTGAGCCGCGATGTGGGGCTGGCTGCCAGGTTGAGCGGGTCGTTATGGCTCTTTTGGGAAACCCGAGGCTACGTGAGCGAGGGGGAGCGCTGGCTGGAATCAGTGCTGACAAAGAACGCCGCTATACCGCCACTTACAAGGGCAAAGGTGCTGCGCGGGGCTGGGTGGTTTGCCTCTGTGCGTGGTGATTACGGCCGTGCCGTGGCGCTACTGGAGGGAAGCCTGCTGCTTTTCCGTGAGCTAGATCACAAGGAAAGCACCATCAGGGTTCTCAACAACCTGGGCCAGATATTGTTGTTCAAGTGTGACTATGATAGCTCGACCTCGGTGCTGGACGAGAGCCTGGCGCTTTCCAGGGAGTTGGGGGATAGGTCTTGCCTCGCAAAATCGCTCCACATGCGGGCGTGGGCAGCGTCCGACCAGGGCGAGCACAGCAGGTCAGCCGAACTCCTTGAAGAAAGTATCAGCCTGTCGCGCGCGCAGGGCGACAGATTGGCCGCGGCCTATTCGCTCCACAACCTGGGCCTGTCGGTAATGTCATTGGGAGACCATGATCGAGCACGGGAGCTTCTAGAGGAGAGTTTAGCCCTGTTCAGGGAGCAGGGCGATAAGCTCGGCATTACGTCCGCGCTCAAGAACCTGGGGTGGCTGGCATGCGAGATGGAAGAGTGCGCGAGGGCACAGGGTTTGCTCGTGCATGGCCTCGCACTGCTTCAAGAGTTAGGGGATAAGAAACGCACCGCTGAGTACCTTGAAGCGATTGGAGGGGTGTCTGTGGGGCTGAAGCAGCCTGAGCGGGCGGCGTACTTACTGGGCGCGGCACAGGCGCTACGCGACACTATAGGCGCTCCGGTGCCACCTAGAGAAAAGCGGCGGTACGATCAAATACTGGCTGCCATAAGAGCCGGAGTAGGCGAAGCAACATTCGCACAAGCATGGGCACGGGGAACCACATCCTCCCCGGAGCAGATTGCTGCTTACGCTCTGGATGTTTGTGCACCATAACCGCACATGTGCGGACCCTGAAGGGTGCATAAACTCACACGAGCTTGAAAAAGGCCGGGTAAGTAGCTGGCGTCCCGGCCAAGTCTGCGGCCAGGCATAGCTCATGCAGTTCATGGCAGCATGTTTTATCTCGCCTTTACCCAAATCGTCGCTTTACTGTGCGATTGGCTTATGCTCGTTCGCCGCACCGGTCAGCAAAAGGATCTCGAAATCCTCATGCTGCGCCAACAACTACGCATTATGCAGCGTCATCAACCTAAAGCGCTGCGCCTCTCGCAGCGGGAGAAGCTTGGCTTAGCTGTGCTAGCAGCCAGGTTTATGGAGTTTAGTCGCGGTAGCAACACCAAGCTCAATCAGACGCTGCTGTTGTTTAAGCCAGACACCGTGTTGAAGTGGCATCGTGACTTCCTGCGGCGCAAATGGACTTTTACCCAAGCACCAACGAATGGTAGACCGCCACTCGGCCAAGAACTACAACTACTGGTTTTGCAACTCGCCAGGGAGAATGCCTCTTGGGGCTACGGCAAAATTCACGGTGAGTTGCTGAAGTTGGGATTCGCGATTAGCCAATCTGCGGTACGCAACATCCTGAGGCAGCGCCGCATTCCGCCCGCGCCGCAACGAACAAAACAGGGCGGTAGCTGGAGCAACTTGTTGAGCCACTATGGTCAGCAAATTCTGGCGTGTGATTTCTTCACGGTAGAAACCGCCTTGCTCAAAACCCTGCATGCTTTGTTTTTTATTGAGATCGGGACCCGGCGGGTCCATCGCCCAGGGGGCACCCGCCGGCTGCACCGAACATCCAACGGCAGAATGGGTGACCCAGCAAGCGCGGCAATTGACCTGGACGCTACAAGACGAGCACAAAGGCATGCGTTTCCTGATCCATGATCGCGATGCGAAGTTTCCACAGAGTTTCGACACCGTGTTTGCGAGCAAAGGCATCGAAATATTGCGCACACCTTACCGGACACCTGTCGCAAATTCATTCGCCGAGCGTTGGGTACGATCGGTTCGCGAAGAGGTACTGGACAAACTATTGATCCTGAATCAGGCGCATTTGCAGCGGGTGTTGACTGAATACATCGCCTACTTCAACCAGTCGCGACCACATCAAGGTATCGAGCAGCGCTGTCCAATACCGATCGAACGCGGCCTGAGAAATGGTGCTGTAAAACGCCGGGATGTGCTTGGTGGCATCATCCACAACTATGAGCGTGATGCCGCCTGACCGCTTTTCCTAGCTCGGATGATTTTCCGCATATTACACGCATCCTCCACAGATATATCCGTTCACTACTCATCATTATAAGGCTCGAGGATATAGAGGACTCCGGCTCGTACCTTATGCAGATTGAGGACAGAGCCACGCGGCGCAAGTTCCAGGAATCGTAACTGAGAGTACGCCATCTTTGCACGGAGCGGGCGGCACCAGCCCCAGTATATCCAACCATTCACCATCCGATATAGGGCCAGACCCTGATGTGATACTCTCAAGGGGTATAAGCGCCTCTAGCGGGTCAGCACCTGAATTGAATAGAGCCAGCACAACCTCGCCGTCGTAGGTGCGCACGATACCGTAACCACCTGGATCAGCCAACCATACGGTGAGCACCTCGCCAAGACTAAGTGCAGGATTAGCGCGCCGAGCGTTGATTACACGCTTGTAAAAGGCGAGTAGTTCTTCATCCTCGAAGCCCCACGGGTAAGCGCGCCGGCTGCCCTCTGCATATGTGCCCTCGATCCCTACCTCGTCCCCATAGTAGATCATCGGGGCACCTGGGTAAGAGAGTTGCAACGCAGCGGCCAGCATTACACGCTCTCGGCTACTTCCCAACATGGTGAGGAGCCGAGGCGTGTCGTGCGAGCCTAACAGGTTCATCTGGGCGTGGAACTGCGCGGGTGGTGTGTCGCGCCTGAGTGTTTGCAGCCTGTCGTCCAGCTCAGACGATGAGAGCCTACCTCCTGCGTAGCCAACTACCGAATAGCCGAAGCGGTAGTTCATTGTGGCGTCGAAGCTGTCACCTAGAAGCCGGTGGGTCGCGTCACCCCAATCTTCGGCCACCAGGTAGGCATCCGGGTAAGTCCTACGAACGGCTCGGCGAAAACGACGCCAGTACTCGTCCGTAATCCAGGGGGTGACATCGGTGCGCCATCCTGCCGTGCCATATGAAAGCCAATGCTGGGCAATGCCCTTCTTGCCAAAGAAAAACTCCTCGACCTCCGGGCACTCGACAAGCTCCGGCATCGTCTTTACGCCTGCCCACCCCACCCACTTGTCCGGCCACTGCTCGAAATCGAACCAGCGATAATAGGGCGATAGCTTGTCTGCCTGGGCCGCTTTGAAGTAGATACTATCGCTCGAACAATGGTTGAATACACCATCGAGCAAGACGCGCATGCCTAGCTCCTCAGCTTTTGCTATTAGCTCACGTAGGTCCTCTTCGGTGCCGAGACGAGGGTCTATCTTCATGTAATCGAGAGCGTCGTAGCGGTGGTTGGTTGGGGACGCAAAAATAGGAGTTAAATATATGCAGGTAATTCCCATCTCCTTCAGGTAATCAAGCTTGTTTATCACGCCGCGCAAGTCGCCGCCGTAGAAATCGCGCCCCTTTGGAGGATGCTCCGGCTTCTGGTCCCAACTGAGGTAGAGCGGCTCCAACCCGTAGCAGTTAGCACCGTGGTAGAGGTTGTTCGGGTCGCCCCTGGCAAAGCGATCAGGAAATATCTGGTAGACAACACTGCCTGCTACCCATGCCGGGGGTATGCCTATCGGATCGTAAACTGCGATGCTAAAGTCCTGCTCTTCCCACACACCGAACAGTGGAGTTTCGATGCCTTCCTTTTGCCTCCGTTCGCACACAAGCGTGCCGTCAGCCAGGATGAAACGGTAGCGGAGTACAGTTGGCTCCTGAGGTAGTTTCACTTCTGCATACCAGAGGTCGCGCTCAGCCTTCGATAGAGCAAGGGCCACTCGCCAGCCATGCTCACGTCGTGGATCTGTGAAAACCGCTTCGGGATAGGCATCCTCCTGCTCTTCCAACTCAAGTCTCACAACTGTAGAGACAGGAGAAGCGGCGGGTGGTATATGGGGTAGAGAGCCACCGCGTAGACGACGCGCGACTGCCAGGCTCATGTTGTCCTTCAAACTTTTTCCCTCCTCAGAATACAAGACCAAAGGGCGAGCAGGAGTTATGAACCCCTGCTTTCTAACTCGCTACCGCTACTTACCCACCACTTGCTAACTTGTGCAGCTTGATTTACCCCTTGACTGCGCCGGTTGACAGACCGCTGATCAACTGTTTTTGCAGTAGAAAGAAGATAGCCACAATGGGCAGCGCCCCCACCAGTGCAGCGGCTGCGAACACGCCCCACTCTTTGGAGTATTGGCCCTGTATGAAAAGGGCCATCCCCACCGCCAGGGTGTAGTTGTCTGCGCTCTTGATCATTACACGGGCGATAAGGAAGTCGGAGTAGGTGCCGATGAAGGTCAATATACCGATTACGGCCAGGACCGGGCGAGCGAGGGGCAGGATTATGAGGCGGAACGCCTGGAAGCGAGATGCCCCATCTATGAGAGCCGAGTCGTCGAGTTCACGAGGAATAGAGTCGAAGAAGCCTTTCATAAGCCAGATGTTAAAGCCGAGGGCGCCGCCGCTATAGATTAGTATAAGCCCACCATGGCTGTTGAGGCCGAGCCAGGGCACGAAGTTGCCTATCTGCTGTAGCAAGAGAAACAGGCTCACTATCGCCAGGGTGTTAGGGAAAAGTTGTATCAATAGGATTGTCAACAGACCGGCGCGCCTGCCTCGATAGCGGAAGCGGCTGAAAGAATAGGCCGCAAGCGCTGTGAACGCTACGATAATCACCGATGTGATGCTTGACACCTTGATTGAGTTCCACATCCACAGCAAAAATGGGTGTTGCGGGTCGTTGACGAGCCTCTCGAAGTTAGACAGGCTCGCGTTCTGTGGTATCAGAGTGCTGTTAAGGAGTGAGTTAGATGGGCTTAGCGCCGCCGACACGATATAAACCACCGGCAGGAGCGCGAAGACTACGGCTAACAGCACTATTGCTACCTTGATACTGACGTTTATACGACGAGCCGTAGTCAGTGATCTGTAGCGCACCCTCTCTCTACGGCTAGTGGACCTGTCACCTTGAGCCGCACCCGCCTCCTCTCCAACCAGCCCCCAGCCCCCAGCCCCCAGCCTCTCCGTTGCCTCCCCTTCGGGTTTTGCCTCTGTTTTGGCCTTTGTGCCTAACATTACTGCATTACCTCTTCTAGCTGCCTGGTGTAGCGGAAGTTGAAGGCCGTTATAGCAGCTACAATTGCGAAGATGAAGATTGATATGGCCGAGGCCAGCCCGTAGTCTGCCCCTTTGCCGCCGGCGAAGGCCAGACGATAAGTGTAGGAGATAAGTATGTCGGTCTGCCCGGCAGGGGTCGAGGAGCCTGCGATAGCCGGGCCACCCTGGTTCACTAGCTCGATCACCGAGAAATTGTTGAAGTTGAAGGCAAACGCACCGATGAGCAGAGGGGCCACCGAAACGAGCAGTAGAGGCAGAGTAAGATAGCGGAACTTGTGCCAGCCGCTCGCCCCATCGAGGTCGGCTGCTTCGTACAGGTCCGTGGGGATAGCCTGGAGCGCGCCCAGGCACAGGAGCATCATGTATGGGAAGCCCAGCCAGGTGTTGATAAGCAGAATCGCCACCTTGGTGAGATTGCCATCGGTGAACCACTGTGGGGATACGCCGAACAGATTTTGCAACGCCAGGTTGAAAGGCCCGTAGAAGGGGTTGAGCAGGCCCACCCACACCAGTATGCTGATGAAGCCTGGTATAGTGTACGGTACGATCACTGCCGAGCGAAATAGACCTTTCAGCGGAAGGTATTTGTCATTGAGGATTAACGCCAGGCCTAGACCGACACCGAAAGTCAGCAGCACGCTCATGCCCGCGAAGACGATTGTCCACAGAAACACGCCCGCGAACGGACCCTTCACGTTAGGGTCCGTGGCTACCCTGGCGAAATTCTCGAAACCTATCAGTGTGGAGAAGCCGGGAGTAAGCTGTGCGCCATTAGGCGCGGTGAAGCTGCCGCGCATGGGAGTATATACGGTGCCGGTCTGGTTGTCCGTCAGGTTGCCTGTGCCGGAGTTGTAGGTGTACTTGCGCCGCTGTTCGGGAGCCTGGTCGAGGGAGGTAATACGCACCAGGTTGTCCCCGCTCTTGATAGCTATGCTTTGCAGCTGCCCCAGGTACTGCACCGACTGGATACGATCCAGCTTCGCATAGTCGCCGATGCGGTCCGGCGAGCTGCCCGTTAGCTTATAAGGCTTCAGCCCTTCCTGAGGACTGCCTGTAAAGACATTGTTCTGACCGTTTTGCAACAGCAACAAGAAATTACCGCCCGGATTTCGGTATGCCGTCCACTTGTATGTGATGGCATCCTTGGGTGCATAATATTGGCTCTCTAACTGGTTGACTACTTGCTCCCTCGTCAGGATATGCCCGTCGCTGTAGTTGGTGAGAGCTATGTATACTGTGTAAGTGAGCGGGTAGACTACCATAAGCACCATCATAAACAGGCCGGGTGTAAGCCAGCGCACAGGGTAAAGCCGCTCGGAGATGAACACCCAGTTGATAAACGCCGTGGCAATCAGCAGTAGAACAGCGACCAGCCCCAAACCACCGCCTGTCAGAGCGTAGGCGAAACTGAGAGCCACGGCATCTATAAAGCCAAGCCCCAATAGGCGTAGAACGAGCGTTTTGGGAGAGAGGGCGGAACGCTCGCGCGCT